>NZ_JAAGPK010000071.1:0-237 GCF_017104685.1 Burkholderia sp. Tr-20355
AAAAATCGTCGCTCATGGCGCAAGACACAGCATGTGCGCACAAAGAGCGTGGAAGAAGTGGGGAGTGTATGAACAGCTGCAGGTGAGAAGGGGAGGTACTGCGCTAGACAAGTGGAGAACATATGGAAAGACTGTGCGAAAAGAGGGAGGGAATAGTTGCTGAGTAAGAGTAAAGAGTGAAATGGCTGAGTCTTGCTGAGCGGAGAGCTGATGGGTGAACCTGTTGTTTTTTTTTTT
>NZ_JAAGPK010000072.1:0-39945 GCF_017104685.1 Burkholderia sp. Tr-20355
TCGCCGGCGGCCGCAGCGCCGCCGGACGCCGCCGTGCGTGCCGCCAGCACGGCCAGCGGCTTCACGGGATCCGTCGAGCCGGCCGCCAGGCCGACGAGCAGCGTCGCGGCCCAGATCGCGAGCGCGGCGCCAAGGCCCCTGCCGAGGCGGCGCCAGATCGACGCGGCGCCGGCATTTGGCGTGAACAGGCCGAGCGCCGCGGCCGCGACCAGCAGCCACAACGCGGCGAGCACCATCTTCAGGCCGCCTGCCAGCACCGGCCACACGATCCACAGCGCGGCCGCGAGCAGCACGATGCCGAAGAACACCTTCACGCCGTCCATCCACGCGCCTGCGCGCGGCAGCACCGTCCCGGCACCGACGCCGACGACCAGCAGCGGCACGCCGAGCCCCAGCCCCATCGCGAACAGCGCCGCCCCGCCGAGCAGTGCATTGCCGGTGTGCGCAATGAAGGCGAGCACGGCGAACAGCGGCGCCGTCATGCATGCGCCGACGACCAGCGCCGACAACGCGCCCATCGCCGCGACCGCGACGAAGTGGCCGCCCTGTCGCGCGCTCGAGGCTTCGGCCGCGCCGTTCTGCCAGCGTGCGGGCAACGCAATATCCTTGCCCGAGATCAGCGATACCGCGAACGCGGTCAGCAGCACGCCGAACGCGCCGAGCACCCACGGGTTCTGCAGCCACGCGCCGAGGCTCTGGCCGACCAGTGCCGCGGCAATGCCGAGCACCGTGTAGACGAGCGCCATGCCGACCACATAGGTCAGCGACAGCGCGAGGCCGCGTGCATGTGTCGCCCGCGTGCCCTGGCCGATGATGATCGCGGACACGATCGGGATCATCGGGTACGAGCAGGGCAGGAGGCTCAGCACGACACCCGCGACGAAATACAGGGCGACGATCGTGAAGAAGCCGTGGCCTTCGAGCAGCGACTGCGCGAAATCGGCGCTCGTGACCTTGTCGAACCAGCTGCCCGCGGCCGCCGCGTCTCCACTGGACGACGACGCGGCGCCGAGCGCCGCACCGCCGACCTTCACGACGTGCTCGGCCGGCGGATAGCAGATCCCTTCGTCCGCACAGCCCTGCGACGTCACCGCGAGGTCGAACGGCCCGGCCGCCTGCTTCACCGGCACGTGGATGACGACTTCGTCGCGATAGGTCTCGACGTTCTTCTGGAACGTCTGGTCGAACTTCACGTGGCCGGCCGGGAATTGCGGCTCGCCAAGCGTCGCCTGTCCGCTCTTCACCGCGAACGCGAACCGCTCGCGGTACAGGTAATAGCCGTTGGCGACCTTGAAGCGGACGTCCACCTGCCCCGGCGACTCGCTCGCGCTGAACTTGAACGCGACCGACGGATCGAGGAAATCGTCGGCCGCGCGCGCGACCGACAGGCCGCCCAGCATGACCGCGAACGACAACAGGACTGCCAGGAACCGCAGCGCGCGCACGCGCACGGAAAGCGCCATACCGTTAAACATGAAATAGACGTTGAGTTTCGCTGGTCACCCACTGGCCATACGCGGCCGACGCCGTCGTTTGCCACGAGACGATTTCGGGCGTCTCGTACGGATGATGCGCGAGAATAAATCGCTCCAGTTCGAGCGCCCGCACGGGGCTCGTCTTGAACAGCAACTGGATCTCGTCGGCCGTTTCGACCTTGCCCTGCCAGTGATAGCGCGACTTGATCGCGCCGAGCTCCGACACGCATGCGGCCAGCCGCGCGTCGAGCGCGCCATCGGACAGCGCTGCAGCCGTCGCCGCATCGGGCACCGTCGTCAGCATCAGCACCACTATCATCCGCGCCCTCCTGGCTGGTCTACCGGCTCCGGCCGGCGCGGATTGCCTGTCCTCGGATCGCGTCGGTTGCCCGTATCGTAGCGCAGCCCGCGCAATGCTGCCGGCGCCGGCCTGCGACAATCGATCGCAGCCGGCAGCTCGAAAACAAAAAGGGCCAAGCAATTGCTCGGCCCTTTTCAGATACTGCGGCGTACCGGAAGCTTACTCGGCTTCTTGCACGTTTTCCGTTTCGTCGACTTCCGGACGGTCGAGCAGTTCGACCAGTGCCATCGGTGCGTTGTCGCCCACGCGGAAGCCGAACTTCAGCACGCGCAGGTAGCCGCCCGGACGGTTCGCGAAACGCGGACCGAGCACGTCGAACAGCTTCGCCACCGAGTCACGATCGCGCAGGCGGTTGAACGCCAGGCGACGGTTTGCCAGCGACGGCTTCTTGCCGAGCGTGATCAGCGGCTCGACGACTTTACGGAGTTCCTTCGCCTTCGGCAGCGTCGTCTTGATGACTTCGTGCTCGATCAGCGAGTTGGACATGTTACGGAGCATAGCCAGACGGTGGCTGCTCGTGCGGTTCAGTTTCCGCAGACCATGACGATGGCGCATTTCAGTTTCCTTGATTCAAAGTTTTGATCCAGCTCTTCTATCGCACCCCGAGGGTGCACGGGCCGGTAGCGAAAAAAAGCAAGATGCGGATTTTAAAGGAAAATCCGCATCTTTGCCAACTACAGCAACAACCGGGCTTACTTGTCGAGACCAGCCGGCGGCCAGTTCTCGAGCTTCATGCCCAGCGTGAGACCGCGCGAAGCGAGCACTTCCTTGATCTCGTTGAGCGACTTGCGACCGAGGTTCGGCGTCTTCAGCAGCTCGTTTTCCGTGCGCTGGATCAGGTCGCCGATGTAGTAGATGTTCTCGGCCTTCAGGCAGTTCGCCGAACGAACCGTCAGCTCGAGATCGTCCACCGGACGCAGCAGGATCGGGTCGATCTGCGGCGCGCGCGACGGTGCTTCGGCTGCCGTTTCCGTGCCTTCCAGCGCCGCGAACACGGACAGCTGGTCGACCAGGATGCGGGCCGATTGACGGATCGCTTCTTCCGGCGTGATCACGCCGCTCGTCTCGATGTTCATCACGAGCTTGTCGAGGTCGGTACGCTGCTCGACACGTGCGCTTTCGACCGCGTAGCTCACGCGGCGAACCGGCGAGAACGATGCGTCGAGGACGATGCGGCCGATGATCTTGGCCGTGTCTTCGCCATAACGACGGACGTTGCCGGGCACATAGCCGCGACCCTTTTCGATCTTGATCTGAACGTCGAGCTTGCCGCCCTTCGACAGGTGCGCAATCACGTGATTCGGGTTGATGACTTCGCAATCGTGGGCCAGCTCGATATCGCCGGCCGTGACAACGCCTTCACCTTCCTTGCGCAGCGTAACCGTCACTTCGTCACGGTTATGCAGCTTGAACACCACGCCCTTCAGGTTCAGCAGCAGGTTGACGACGTCTTCCTGCACACCGTCCAGCGTCGAGTACTCGTGCACCACGCCTGCGATCGTGACTTCGGTCGGCGCGTAGCCAACCATCGACGACAGCAGCACGCGGCGAAGCGCATTGCCCAAGGTATGGCCGTAACCGCGTTCGAACGGTTCCATGACCACCCGCGCGTGGTTCTCGCCCAGCGATTCCACGGCGATGATCTTGGGTTTCAGCAAACTGGTTTGCATGGGTTTTCCTTTTCAATACCCTCGGCTCGTTACACCGATAAGGCTGACCGGTAACAACCAGAAAATAAACAGCCGAGGCCCTTCCTTGCGCAACGCAATCGGGGTACCTCGGCCGTCAATCGGATTAACGCGAATACAATTCGACGATCAGGCTTTCGTTGATGTCGCCTGCGATCTCGGCGCGTTCCGGCATTTGCTTGAACGTGCCTTCGAACTTCTTCGCATCGACTGCAACCCAGCTCGGCATGCCGCCTTGCTCGGCCAGCGACAGCGCTTCGACGATACGCGCTTGCTTCTTCGCCTTTTCGCGGATCGCGACGACGTCACCTGCCTTCACTTGCTGCGACGGGACGTTTGCGACGACGCCGTTCACGGTGATTGACTTGTGGCTCACCAGCTGACGCGCTTCAGCGCGGGTCGAGCCGAAGCCCATGCGATACACGACGTTGTCGAGGCGCGACTCGAGCAGTTGCAGCAGGTTTTCACCCGTGTTGCCCTTGCGGCGGTCGGCTTCAGCGAAGTAGCGGCGGAACTGACGCTCCAGCACGCCGTAGATGCGCTTGACCTTCTGCTTTTCACGCAGCTGCGTACCGTAGTCGGACGTACGTGCGCCCGAGGTACGGCCGTGCTGGCCCGGCTTGCTGTCGAGCTTGCACTTGTCGGCGAGCGAGCGGCGTGCGCTCTTCAGGAACAGGTCGGTGCCTTCACGGCGGGACAGCTTGGCTTTGGGGCCGATATAACGTGCCACTTTGCATTCCTTTATCAATCAGTCACGCGAACCGAAATCCGCGCTAGTCCGCTCCCTTTGGGGCGAACGGTGGGCTTAGTCAATCAAAAAAGCAACGCCCGTCGACGCTGAGCGGCGACAGGCAATGCGCTAGCACGAACGTGCCAGCACATCCTTAGATACGACGACGCTTCGGCGGACGGCAGCCGTTGTGCGGAATCGGGGTGACGTCCGAAATCGCGGTGATCTTGATGCCGAGGCCGTGCAGTGCGCGCACTGCCGACTCGCGACCCGGGCCCGGGCCCTTGATCCGCACTTCCAGATTCTTCACGCCGTATTCCATCGCGACGCGGCCAGCCGACTCGGCTGCGACCTGAGCAGCGAACGGCGTCGATTTGCGCGAGCCCTTGAAGCCCTGACCGCCCGACGTCGCCCATGCCAGAGCGTTGCCTTGGCGATCGGTGATCGTGATGATCGTATTGTTGAACGACGCGTGAACGTGAACCACGCCTTCAGCGACGTTCTTCTTAACCTTCTTGCGAACGCGTTGCGCCGCGGTGTTCGAAGCCTTAGCCATTACGTTTTCCTGTAACTGTCAGTTCCGCTTACTTCTTCAGCGCTTGCGCTGCACGACGCGGACCCTTACGGGTACGTGCGTTCGTACGCGTACGCTGACCGCGCATCGGCAGGCCCTTGCGATGACGGACGCCACGGTAGCAACCGAGGTCCATCAGGCGCTTGATGTTCATCGTCACTTCACGGCGCAGATCGCCTTCGACGACAAACTTGCCCACTTCTTCACGCAGCTTTTCCAGGTCTGCGTCGGTCAGATCCTTGACCTTCTTCGAAAAATCGACGCCAGCTGCCACGCAGATGCTGCGCGAACGGGTGCGGCCGACACCAAAGATAGCCGTCAGGCCGATCTCGGTGTGCTGGTGATTCGGGATGTTAACCCCTGCGATACGAGCCATTGTTTTTCCTCAAACAAAAAGCGCAAACAAACGCGCGGTCAGCCTTGGCGCTGCTTGTGGCGCGGATCCGAGCTGCAGATCACGCGAACGACGCCTTTGCGCTTGATGATCTTGCAATTGCGGCAAATGCGCTTAACCGATGCCATCACTTTCATGATAATACCCTTTTTTCAAATCACTTCGCCCGGAACACGATCCGCGCACGAGACAGATCGTAAGGCGTCAACTCAACCGTCACCTTGTCGCCCGGCAGGATACGGATGTAGTGCATCCGCATCTTCCCGGAAATATGTCCCAATACGACATGGCCGTTTTCCAGCTTCACACGGAAGGTCGCATTCGGGAGGTTTTCAATCACCTCTCCCTGCATCTGGATTACATCGTCTTTGGCCATAGTCCTTAACGCATCGGGATGTTGCCGCCCTTGAAGTTCGCCTTCTTGAGCAGAGACTCATACTGTTGCGACATAACGTACGACTGCACCTGCGCCATAAAGTCCATCGTGACGACGACAATGATCAGCAGCGACGTTCCACCAAAATAAAACGGCACGTTCCAGCGCAGCACCAGAAATTCCGGCAGCAGACACACGAAGACGATGTAGATCGCACCGGCCAGCGTCAGACGCGTGAGGATGCGGTCGATATATCGTGCGGTCTGATCGCCCGGACGGATGCCCGGAACAAACGCGCCGCTCTTCTTCAGGTTGTCCGCGGTTTCCCTGCTGTTGAACACCAGTGCGGTGTAGAAGAAGCAGAAAAACACGATCGCCAGCGTGTACAGCAGCACATAGACCGGCTGGCCCGGCTTCAGCGCTTCCGCTACGTTATGCAACGTATTGGAAATCCAGCTTCCCGTCGGCTGACCGGTACTGAACCAGCCGAGAATCGTCGCCGGGAACAGGATGATCGACGATGCAAAGATCGGCGGAATCACGCCCGACATGTTCAACTTCAGCGGCAGATGCGACGACTGCCCACCGTAGATCTTGTTGCCGACCTGGCGCTTCGCGTAGTTCACGAGGATCTTGCGCTGACCGCGTTCGATGAACACGACCAGGTAAGTCACCGCGGCGATCAGAACGACGATGATGATCGCCGAAATGATGCTCATCGAACCCGTACGCACCAGCTCGAACAACCCACCCACGGCATTCGGGAACCCTGCTGCGATCCCGCCGAAGATGATGATCGAGATACCGTTGCCCAGACCACGCTCGGTAATCTGCTCGCCGAGCCACATCAGGAACATCGTACCGGTAACCAGCGTCACGACCGTCGTCAGACGGAACAGCATGCCGGGGTCGGTGACGAGGCCCGGCTGGTTTTCCAGCGCGGCCGCGATACCGAACGCCTGGAAGGTCGCGAGCACCACGGTGAAATACCGCGTGTACTGCGTGATCTTCCGTTGCCCTGCCTGCCCTTCCTTCTTCAGCGCCTCGAGCTGCGGCGATACGATCGCCAGCAACTGCATGATGATCGACGCCGAAATGTACGGCATGATCCCCAGCGCAAAGATCGTGAAGCGGGAAAGCGCGCCACCCGAGAACATGTTGAACATGCCCAGGATGCCGCCCGCCTGGCTCTGGAACAGCTTAGCCAGTTGATCCGGATCGATGCCCGGCACGGGAATGTGCGCGCCGATGCGATAGACGATCAGCGCCAGGAGCAGGAACATCGCTCGCCGACGCAGATCGCCGAATTTCGCCGTGCTTCGACCGGGTTTTGCAAGACTCGGGCTGTTAGCCAAGTACCTTCTCCGATGAATGCAAGTGACGACGCGCTACGCGTGTCACTCGGCGAACGAACCGCCGGCCGCTTCGATCGCAGCGCGCGCACCCTTGGTGGCACCGAGACCCTTCACGACGATCTTGCGCTTCAGTTCGCCCGTCGCGATGATCTTTGCGCTCTTCGTCAGCTCGCCGACCAGGCCGGCTTGCTTCAGTGCGAGCAGATCGATCTCGTCGACCGGCAGCTTCTCGAGGTCGCCCAGGCGCACTTCACCGACGAATTCCTTCGTCAGCGACGTGAAGCCGCGCTTCGGCAGACGACGTTGCAGCGGCATCTGACCGCCTTCGAAACCGACTTTGTGGAAGCCGCCCGAACGCGATTTCTGACCCTTGTGACCACGGCCAGCCGTCTTGCCGAGGCCCGAACCGATGCCACGACCGACGCGACGCTTGGCGTGCTTGGCGCCAGCGGCCGGCTTCAGGTTATTCAATTCCATATCAACTCCTTGATCCGTAGGGCCGCTTACGCGATGACCTTAACGAGGTACGAGACCTTGTTGATCATGCCGCGGACCGCCGGCGTGTCCTGGAGCTCGCTGACCGAATTGAGTCGGCGCAGGCCCAGACCACGCACGGTCGCGCGGTGCGATTCGCGGGTCCCGATCAGGCTCTTAACGAGCTGAACCTTGACAGTTTTTTCAGACATGGTGACCACCCGGGCTTAGCCCAAAATTTCTTCGACGGACTTGCCGCGCTTCGCCGCGATGTCTGCCGGGGTGGACTGCTTGCGCAGGCCGTCCAGCGTGGCGCGAACGAGGTTGTACGGGTTCGTCGAACCGTGGCTCTTCGCCACGACGTTCTGAACGCCCATCACGTCGAACACTGCGCGCATCGGGCCGCCGGCGATCACGCCCGTACCTGCCTTCGCCGGAGCGAGGAGGACGGCCGATGCGCCGTGCTTGCCGTGCACTTCGTGTTGCAGCGTGCCGTTCTTGAGCGGCACCTTGAACATGTTGCGGCGAGCTTGTTCCATTGCCTTCTGGACAGCGACCGGCACTTCCTTCGCCTTGCCCTTGCCCATACCGATGCGGCCATCACCGTCGCCAACCACGGTCAGTGCGGCGAAGCCGAGAATACGGCCACCCTTCACGACCTTGGTCACGCGATTGACCGAAATCATCTTTTCGCGAAGGCCGTCGTCGCGCTCGTCAGCCTGAACTTTCGCTTGCATCTTTGCCATGACGAATTCCTTCCTTAGAACTTGAGCCCAGCTTCGCGAGCTGCCTCAGCCAGCGCCTTGACGCGGCCGTGGTAGCGGAAGCCCGAGCGGTCGAAGGCGACGGATTCGATGCCGGCAGCCTTTGCCTTCTCGGCAATACGCTTGCCGATCAGCGTCGCGGCATTCACGTTGCCGCCCTTGCCCGACTTGTCGGCCAGTTCGGCGCGCACTTCTGCTTCGAGCGTCGACGCGCTGGCGAGCACCTTGGTGCCGCAGGGCGAGAACACTTGAGCGTAGATGTGCGTGTTCGTGCGATGCACGGCGAGACGCGCGACCTGCAGCTCAGCGATCTTGATACGCGTCTGGCGAGCGCGGCGCAGGCGAGATTGAGTCTTATCCATGATTGCGCACCCTTACTTCTTCTTCGTTTCTTTGAGGATCACAACCTCGTCGGCATAACGCACGCCCTTGCCCTTGTAGGGCTCCGGCGGACGGTAACCGCGGACTTCCGCAGCCACTTGACCGACTTGTTGCTTGTTGATCCCCTTGATCACGATTTCGGTTTGCGTCGGGGTTTCAGCCTTGACGCCTTCCGGCATCTGGTGCACCACCGGGTGCGAGAAACCCAGCGACAGGTTCAGCTTGTCGCCTTGCGCTTGCGCACGGTAACCGACGCCAACCAGCGTCAGCTTGCGCTCGAAACCCTTGGTCACGCCGTGCACGGCATTCGCGATGATCGCGCGCATCGTGCCCGACAGTGCATTTGCTTCGCGGCTTTCGTCGACCGGCGACAGATTCAGCGTGCCGTCGTTGTTCGCCACGTTCACGAGCGGATTGATCGCTTGCGTGATGGTGCCCAGCGGGCCCTTGACGGTGATAGCACCGTCGGCCAGCTTGACTTCCGCGCCTTGCAGCGCGATCGGGCTCTTACCTACTCGAGACATGTTTCTCTCTCCTCGGCTTTAAGCGACGTAGCAGATGACTTCGCCGCCGACGCCGGTAGCGCGCGCCTTGCGGTCAGTCATCACGCCCTTCGGCGTCGACACGATAGCCACGCCGAGGCCGTTCATGACCTGCGGAATGTCGTTACGGCCGCGGTACACGCGCAGACCAGGCTTCGACACGCGCTCGAGGCGTTCGATGACCGGGCGACCTGCGTAGTACTTCAGCGCGATATTCAGTTCGGACTTCGCACCTTCCGCCTTCACGGCGAAATCGTCGATATAACCTTCGTCCTTGAGGACTTGCGCGATTGCAACCTTGACCTTCGACGAGGGCATCGCAACCGATACCTTCTCGACCATCTGCGCGTTGCGGATGCGAGTCAGCATATCGGCGATAGGATCACTCATGCTCATTTACGTTTCTCCTATTACCAGCTCGCCTTGGTCAGGCCAGGAATCTCGCCACGGAATGCGATTTCACGAATCTTGTTACGCGCGAGGCCGAATTTACGGAACGTGCCACGCGGACGGCCCGTGATCGCGCAGCGGTTACGCTGGCGGGTCGGGTTTGCGTTGCGGGGCAGTTGCTGCAGCTCCAGGCGTGCTTCGTAGCGCTCTTCTTCCGACTTGCTTTGGTCTTCGACGATCGCCTTCAGCGCTTCGCGCTTTGCTGCGAACTTCGCGACCAGGCGGGCGCGCTTCTTTTCACGTTCGATCAGTGCCAGTTTAGCCACGGTAACCTCAGTTTCTGAACGGGAACTTGAAGCTGGCGAGCAGAGCCTTTGCTTCGTCGTCGGTCTTCGCAGTCGTCGTGATGCTGATGTTCAGCCCACGCAGTGCGTCGATCTTGTCGTAGTCGATTTCGGGGAAAATGATCTGCTCTTTCACACCGATGTTGTAGTTGCCACGGCCATCGAACGCACGACCCGACACGCCGCGGAAATCTCGCACGCGGGGCAGGGCAACGGTCACGAAACGGTCGAGGAATTCGTACATCGCCTGGCCACGCAGCGTCACCATCGCGCCGATCGGGTAACCCTGGCGGATCTTGAAGCCAGCGATTGCCTTGCGTGCCTTCGTGACGACCGGCTTCTGGCCGGCGATCTTCGTGAGGTCGCCAACGGCGTTCTCGATGATCTTCTTGTCAGCGATCGCTTCGCCAAGACCCATGTTCAGCGTGATCTTGGTGATGCGCGGCACTTCCATGACCGACTTGTAACCGAACTTCTCGATCAGGCCGGGCACAACCTTTTCTTTGTAAAACTCTTGAAAACGAGCCATTTTTTACTCCGCTGCGTCAGGCGCTCAGTACGGCACCGGTCGTCTTCAGGAAGCGAACCTTCTTGCCTTCCTCGACCTTGATGCCAACACGCGACGCCTTGCCATTCGCGTCGACCAGTGCGACGTTCGAAATATGCAGGGGCATCGTCTTCGCTTCCACGCCACCCGTCGTACCCTTCATCGGGTTCGGCTTCACATGCTTCTTGACGAGGTTGATACCCTCAACCGTCACATGCTCAGCACCGACAGCCAGCACGACGCCGCGCTTGCCCTTGTCCTTGCCAGTGACGACGATCACTTCGTCGCCTTTGCGAATCTTGTTCATCGCGACTCCTTACAGCACTTCCGGCGCCAGCGAAACGATCTTCATGAATCGTTCGCTACGCAGCTCACGCGTCACCGGCCCGAAGATACGGGTGCCGATCGGCTCGAGCTTGTTATTCAAAAGCACAGCGGCGTTGCCGTCGAACTTGATCAGCGAGCCGTCTTGACGGCGCACGCCCTTGGCGGTGCGGACCACCACGGCGTTGTAAATTTCGCCTTTCTTCACGCGCCCGCGCGGCGTTGCCTCTTTGACGGTCACCTTGATGATGTCGCCAATGCCGGCATAACGACGCTTCGAGCCGCCGAGCACCTTGATGCACATGACTTCACGCGCACCCGTGTTGTCGGCTACTTCGAGCCGAGATTCGGTCTGGATCATGGTTTGTCTTTCCCAACTTAATCCGGATGCACCACCATGATGCATTCGGTCAGTCTTGGTCCCGTCAGCCAATCGGCTGCTTGGGTTGGAACAGCAGCGACGGCAAACGAAACCCGCCATCGCAATTCGGTGAATCTTTCGGACAGGCAGGCGCCAGTCCGCTTCCCCCACCAACTTCGCCCGCGACGGGGCTCCCATAAAGAGGGAAGACCAGGATTATAACAAATAATCCTGGTCACGCAAGCAAAAACTTTGCGATTTCAAGCACTTCGAGGAGAGGTGCCTGTTACTGCCTACTGCGCTGCCCGCTTAGATGACGCGAGCGGCTTCGACGAGGCGCGACACCGTCCAGGCCTTCGTCTTCGAAACAGGACGAGTTTCCTGGATTTCGACGAGATCGCCTTCGTTGCAGGTGTTCGCTTCATCATGCGCGTGGTACTTCTTCGAGCGCACGACATACTTGCCGTAGATCGGGTGCTTGACGCGGTGCTCGATCAGCACGGTGACGGTCTTGTCCATCTTGTTGCTGACGACCCGACCGACCAGCGTCCGCTTCAGCGAGGTTTTCACGCTATCGTTCATTTCTGGTTCGCCTTCTGAGTCATGACGGTCCGCACACGTGCGATGTCGCGACGAACCTTCTTCAGCTGGCTCGTGTTCGTGAGCTGCTGGGTCGCGAGTTGCATGCGCAGGCCGAATTGCGCCTTCAGCAGGTCCGCCAGCTCCTTGTTGAGCGCGGCCTGGTCTTTCTGGAGAAGTTCGGAAGCCTTCATGTTTTCTCCTTAGGCGCCGAGCTGGCGCACGATGAATGCCGTCTTCAGCGGCAGCTTGGCTGCAGCCAGACGGAACGCTTCGCGTGCCAGTTCTTCGGTTACGCCGTCCATTTCATAGAGCATCTTGCCCGGCTGAATCTCGGCGACGTAGTACTCCGGGTTACCCTTACCGTTACCCATACGCACTTCGGCCGGCTTCTGCGAAATCGGCTTGTCCGGGAAGATCCGGATCCAGATGCGGCCGCCACGCTTGATGTGACGCGTCATTGCACGACGCGCCGCTTCAATCTGGCGTGCGGTCAAACGACCGCGACCGATCGCCTTCAGGCCGAATTCACCGAACGACACTGCGTTGCCGCGCGTCGCCTTGCCGGTGTTACGACCCTTCTGCTCTTTACGATACTTTCTGCGTTTCGGTTGCAGCATCGTTATTCTCCAGTCTTGCCGTCTTCGGGCTTGCCGGCGCCGCGGCGCGGTGCGCCACGACGAGCACCCGGAGCGCCGCCTTCGCCGTCACGGCGCGGACGACGGTCGCCCGGACGCGCATTGCGACGCGGACGCTTGTCTTCGGCTACTTCTTCCACCACCGGTGCGTCGTTGCGGCCGAGCGTATCGCCCTTGTAGACCCACACCTTGACGCCGATGATCCCGTAAGTCGTCTTCGCTTCCGAAGTCGCGTAGTCGATATCAGCACGCAGCGTGTGAAGGGGCACGCGACCTTCGCGATACCACTCCGTACGAGCGATTTCGATACCGTTCAGACGGCCCGCGCTCATGATCTTGATGCCTTGGGCACCCAGACGCATCGCGTTCTGCATCGCACGCTTCATCGCGCGACGGAACATGATCCGGCGCTCGAGCTGTTGCGTGATCGAGTCAGCGATCAGCTGAGCATCGGTTTCCGGCTTGCGGATTTCCTCGATGTTGACGTGAACCGGCACGCCCATGCGGCGTTGCAGTTCCGTCTTCAGCTGCTCGATATCCTCGCCCTTCTTGCCGATGACCACGCCCGGACGCGAGCTGTAAATCGTGATGCGCGCGTTCTTCGCCGGACGCTCGATGACGACCCGACCGACCGAAGCGTTCTTCAGCTTCTTCTTCAGGTATTCACGAACACCGATGTCTTCCTGCAGCATCGCCGCGAAATTGTTGTTGTTCGCGTACCAACGCGAAGCCCAATTGCGGCTGACAGCCAGGCGGAAGCCAGTCGGATGAATTTTCTGTCCCATCGTATGGCTCCTTAATTCCCGACCGTCACAGTGATGTGACAGGATTGCTTCTCGATGCGGTTACCGCGGCCCTTGGCGCGCGCGGTGAAACGCTTGAGCGATGCAGCCTTGTCGACGTAGATGCTCTTGATCTTGAGCTCGTCGATATCGGCGCCTTCGTTGTGCTCCGCATTCGCGATTGCCGACAGCACAACCTTCTTCACGATGCCAGCCGCCTTCTTCGGCGAGAACGTCAGAACGTTCAGCGCCTTGTCGACCGGCAAACCGCGGATCTGGTCAGCCACAAGGCGCGTTTTTTGCGCCGAGATGCGGGCACCGCGATGAATTGCTTTCACTTCCATCTTGATTGCCCCTTATTTCTTGGCCTTCTTGTCGGCTGCGTGACCCTTGAACGTACGGGTCAGTGCGAACTCGCCAAGCTTGTGGCCGACCATGTTTTCCGAGATGTACACCGGAACGTGTTGACGGCCGTTGTGAACAGCGATCGTCAGGCCGATGAAATCCGGCAGAATCGTCGAGCGACGCGACCAGGTCTTGATCGGCTTTTTGTCGCGCGAAGCTGCAGCCGCCTCAACTTTCTTCAGCAAATGGGCGTCGCAGAACGGACCTTTTTTAACAGAACGTGCCATTGCCTACTCCTTAACGCTTGTGACGGCGCTGGACGATCATCGTCGTCGTGCGCTTGTTGCTGCGGGTGCGGTAACCCTTAGCCGGCGTACCCCACGGGCTCACCGGATCGCGACCTGCAGCCGTCTTGCCCTCACCACCACCGTGCGGGTGATCAACCGGGTTCATCGCAACGCCACGCACCGTCGGGCGGATACCGCGCCAGCGGTTCGCGCCAGCCTTGCCGATCTGGCGCAGGCTATGCTCTTCGTTACCGACTTCACCGATCGTTGCACGGCACTCGATGTGCACGCGGCGGATTTCGCCCGAACGCAGACGAACCTGCGCGTAGACGCCTTCACGTGCCAGCAGCATGGCCGACGTGCCAGCCGAACGCGCCATTTGCGCGCCCTTGCCCGGCAGCATCTCGATGCAGTGGATCGTCGTACCGACCGGAATGTTGCGGATCGGCAGCGTGTTGCCTGCACGGATCGGCGCTTCCGAACCCGACATCAGCTGTTGGCCGACGGTCAGACCCTTCGGGGCGATGATGTAGCGACGCTCGCCGTCTGCGTAGAGCACCAGCGCGATGTTCGCGCTGCGGTTCGGGTCGTACTCGAGACGCTCGACCTTTGCCGGGATGCCATCCTTCGTGCGACGGAAATCGACGATACGGTAGTGCTGCTTGTGACCACCACCCTTGTGACGCGTGGTGATACGACCGTTGTTGTTACGGCCGGCGGTCGAGCTCTGCGAGTCGAGCAGTGCCGCGAACGGCTTGCCCTGGTGCAGGTTCTTGTTGACCACCTTGACCATCGCGCGGCGACCCGGCGATGTCGGCTTAACTTTAACGATTGCCATGATTACTTGGCCTCCGCTTCAAAGTTGATTTCCTGGCCGGGCTTCAGGCAAACGTACGCCTTCTTCACGTCCTTGCGGCGGCCCATCGAACGGCCAAAGCGCTTTTGCTTGCCCTTCTGAACCAGCACGTTGACGGAATCAACTTCAACCTTGAACAGCAGCTCGACGGCCGCCTTCACTTCCTGCTTCGTGGCATCCGGTGCGACTTCGAACACGACTTGCTCGTTCTTGTCGGCAACCAGCGTCGCCTTTTCCGAGATCACCGGTGCGAGCAGGACCTGCATCAAACGATGATCGTTCTTGCGAATCTCGCTCATGACAGCAACTCCTCGATCTGGGCGACCGCAGCCTTCGTGACCAGCACTTTCTTGAAGTAGATCAGCGACAGCGGGTCAGCGTAGCGCGGCTCGACAATTGCCACGTGCGGCAGGTTGCGCGATGCCAGGTACAGGTTTTCGTCAACCGTGTCGGTGATGATCAGCACGGAGTCGAGACCCATGGTCTTGAATTTGTCGGCCAGCAGCTTGGTCTTCGGCGCTTCGAGGATGATGTCCTCGACGACCGACAGGCGGCCTTCACGGGCCAGCTGCGAGAAGATCGAGCAGAGACCTGCGCGATGCATCTTCTTGTTGACCTTGTGCGAGAAGTTTTCTTCCGGCGAATTCGGGAAGATACGACCACCGCCACGCCACAACGGGCTCGACGACATACCGGCACGAGCACGGCCCGTACCCTTCTGGCGCCACGGCTTCTTGGTCGTGTGCTTGACTTGCTCACGGTCCTTCTGTGCGCGGTTACCCTGGCGAGCATTCGCCTGGTAAGCGACGACGACCTGGTGGATCAGCGCTTCGTTGTAGTCACGACCGAACACGACGTCCGATGCGTTGACCACTGCACCTTCCTGACCATTTTCGTTCAGGAGCTTGAGTTCCATTATTTCGCCCCCTTGGTCTTGACGGCCGGCGTCACGAAGACCTTGCCGCCCTTCGCGCCCGGAATCGCACCCTTCACGAGCAGCAGCTTGCGCTCTGCGTCGATACGAGCGATTTCGAGGTTCTGCACCGTCACCGTCACGTCACCCATGTGACCCGTCATGCGTTTACCCGGGAAAACACGACCCGGATCCTGCGCCATACCGATCGAGCCCGGCACGTTGTGCGAGCGCGAGTTACCGTGCGTGGCACGGCCGGAGGAGAAGTTGTAACGCTTGATCGTACCGGCGTAGCCCTTACCGATCGACACGCCTTGCACGTCGACCTTCTGGCCCACTTCGAAAAGATCTGCACCGACCACGGCGCCATTCGACAGCTCGGCTGCCTTGGCCGCGTCAATGCGGAATTCCTTGAGGATTTCACCGGCTTCGACACCGGCTTTGGCGAGATGACCTGCCAGCGGCTTCGTCACGCGCGATGCACGACGGGAGCCGAATGCAACCTGCACGGCCGTGTAGCCGTCGGTTTCAACAGTCTTGATCTGCGTCACGCGGTTGTCCGACACGTCCAGCACGGTGACGGGAATCGAATCCCCTTCAGCCGTGAAGATACGGGTCATGCCAACCTTGCGACCTACGAGTCCAAGGCTCATCATTTTCTCCATTCCCGACTGCGATTGGTCGGGGCTGATTTACAAAATGCCGGGCACGCAAGGCCCAACTTTTTTACGCGAATACGCGAAAAGCCAAGCAGTATAGCCCGACTTTTCCATTTCCGCAAGCAATACAAAGACTTAGCGCCGCCCGACATGCCGATCGGCGCCGGAAGCCTTACTGCAGCTTGATTTCCACGTCGACGCCAGCCGGCAGGTCGAGCTTCATCAGCGCGTCGACGGTCTTGTCCGTCGGGTCGACGATGTCCATCAGGCGCTGGTGGGTGCGGATTTCGAGCTGATCGCGCGACGTCTTGTTGACGTGCGGCGAACGCAGGATGTCAAAACGCTGAATGCGCGTCGGCAGCGGCACCGGGCCACGGACGATTGCGCCAGTCCGCTTCGCGGTATCGACGATCTCGGCAGCCGATTGATCGATCAGACGATAGTCGAATGCCTTCAGGCGAATGCGGATTTTCTGTTGCTGCATGACGATTCCTTGAAAAGAGCGAGGCGATGTTGCATCGCCGGACACTAAAAGAACGTGAAACATGACGCCAGCGGGGAGCGAAGCATCAGGTTCCGGACAGTACTTCCACTGCTAAGCCCGCGATTCTACACGAAATTCTGAAACCGTGGCGTGCATTTCACGGCCCACGCAACGCGCCGCCGGAAAAACAAAACCGGGTGCCAGCACAAGCTGGACACCCGGTTTCGACGGCACAACTGCGTACCGCGGAATCGCGGACCCCGTCGGGATCCGCGGATCGTCGATGTTACTCGATGATCTTGGCGACGACGCCGGCGCCGACCGTACGGCCGCCTTCGCGGATTGCGAAGCGCAGACCTTCTTCCATCGCGATCGGAGCGATCAGCTTCACCGTGATCGACACGTTGTCGCCCGGCATCACCATTTCCTTGTCCTTCGGCAGCTCGATCGAGCCCGTCACGTCCGTCGTACGGAAGTAGAACTGCGGACGGTAGTTGTTGAAGAACGGCGTGTGACGGCCGCCTTCGTCCTTGCTCAGCACGTACACTTCAGCCGTGAAGTGCGTGTGCGGCGTGATCGAACCCGGCTTCGCCAGAACCTGGCCACGCTCCACGTCTTCACGCTTCGTGCCGCGCAGCAGGATACCCACGTTGTCGCCTGCCTGACCTTGGTCCAGCAGCTTACGGAACATTTCAACGCCCGTGCAGGTCGTCTTCACCGTCGGCTTGATACCGACGATTTCGATTTCCTCGCCGACCTTCACGATGCCGCGCTCGACACGGCCCGTCACCACCGTACCACGGCCCGAGATCGAGAACACGTCTTCCACCGGCATCAGGAACGCGCCGTCAACTGCACGCTCCGGCGTCGGGATGTACGTGTCCAGCGCGTCGGCCAGGCTCATGATCGCCACTTCGCCCAGCTCGCCCGTGTCGCCTTCCAGCGCCAGCTTCGCCGAACCCTTCACGATCGGCGTGTCGTCGCCCGGGAAGTCGTACTTCGACAGCAGCTCGCGAACTTCCATCTCGACCAGCTCGAGCAGTTCAGCGTCGTCCACCATGTCGCACTTGTTCAGGAACACGATGATGTACGGAACGCCAACCTGACGCGCCAGCAGGATGTGCTCGCGCGTCTGCGGCATCGGGCCGTCAGCTGCCGAGCAAACCAGGATCGCGCCGTCCATCTGCGCCGCGCCCGTGATCATGTTCTTCACATAGTCAGCGTGGCCCGGGCAGTCGACGTGTGCGTAGTGGCGGTTCGCCGTTTCGTACTCGACGTGTGCCGTGTTGATCGTGATGCCGCGCGCCTTTTCTTCCGGTGCCGCGTCGATCTGGTCGTACGCCTTCGCTTCGCCGCCGAACTTCTTCGTCAGAACCGTCGTGATCGCTGCCGTCAGCGTCGTCTTGCCGTGGTCAACGTGACCAATCGTACCAACGTTCACGTGCGGCTTGGTCCGCTCAAACTTTTCTTTTGCCATGATTCTCTTCTTTCAAAAAATAATCAGTTGGTAGCTGCAGATTTACTTCGACTTCGCGCTGATGATCGCTTCGGCAACGTTGCGCGGAGCTTCAGCGTAATGCTTGAACTCCATCGTGTACGTTGCGCGACCTTGCGTCAGCGAGCGCAGCGACGTCGAGTAACCGAACATTTCCGACAGCGGCACTTCGGCGCGAACGATCTTGCCGCCGCCGACCATGTCTTCCATGCCCTGGACGATACCGCGACGGCCCGACAGGTCGCCCATCACGTTGCCCATGTAGTCTTCCGGCGTCTCGACTTCGACGGCCATCATCGGCTCGAGGACGACCGGGTTCGCCTTGCGCATCGCTTCCTTGAACGCCATCGAACCGGCCATGCGGAACGCGTTTTCGTTCGAGTCAACGTCGTGGTACGAACCGAACGTCAGGTGAACCTTCACGTCGACGACCGGGAAGCCAGCCAGCACGCCCGACTTCAGCGTGTCCTGGATACCCTTGTCGACCGCCGGGATGTATTCACGCGGAATCACACCACCCTTGATCTCGTCGAAGAACTCGTAGCCCTTGCCTTGTTCGTTCGGCTCGAGCGTGATGACCGCGTGACCGTACTGGCCGCGACCACCCGATTGCTTGACGAACTTGCCGTCGACATCCTTCGCCGTCGAGCGGATCGTCTCGCGGTACGCAACCTGCGGCTTGCCGACGGTTGCTTCCACGCCGAATTCACGCTTCATCCGGTCGACCAGAATTTCGAGGTGGAGCTCGCCCATGCCCGAAATGATGGTCTGGCCCGATTCTTCGTCGGTCTGCACGCGGAACGACGGGTCTTCCTGAGCCAGACGGTTCAGTGCGAGGCCCATCTTTTCCTGGTCAGCCTTGGTCTTCGGCTCGACAGCCTGCGAGATCACCGGCTCCGGGAACACCATGCGCTCGAGAACGATCGGGTTCGCCGGGTCGCACAGCGTGTCGCCCGTGGTCGCTTCCTTCAGGCCGACCGCAGCAGCGATGTCGCCTGCGCGAACTTCCTTGATTTCCTCACGCTGGTTCGCGTGCATCTGCAGAATACGGCCGAGGCGTTCCTTCTTGCCCTTGGTCGAGTTCAGCAGCGTGTCGCCCGAGTTGACGACGCCCGAGTACACACGGAAGAAGATCAGCTGGCCGACGAACGGGTCGGTCATGATCTTGAACGCGAGCGACGAGAACTTCTCTTCGTCCGACGCCTTGCGCTCCGCTTCTTCACCGTTTTCGAGCTCGCCCTTGACCGGCGGGATGTCGACCGGCGACGGCAGGAAGTCGATCACGGCGTCGAGCATACGCTGCACGCCCTTGTTCTTGAACGCGGTACCGCACAGCATCGGCTGGATTTCGCACGCGATCGTACGGTCGCGCAGCGCCTTGACGATGTCGGCTTCCGGCAGATCGCCTTCTTCCAGGTACTTGTTCATCAGGTCTTCGCTGGCTTCGGCAGCCACTTCGACCATCTTCTCGCGCCATTCCTTGCAGGTCTCCGCGAGCTCGGCCGGGATGTCGACGTAGTCGAACTTCGTGCCTTGCGACGCTTCGTCCCAAATGATCGCCTTCATCTTGATCAGGTCGACGACGCCCTTGAAGTTTTCTTCCGCGCCGATCGGCACCACGACCGGAACCGGGTTCGCCTTCAGGCGCAGACGGAGCTGGTCGTAGACCTTGAAGAAGTTCGCGCCGGTACGGTCCATCTTGTTGACGAACGCGAGACGCGGCACCTTGTACTTGTTCGCCTGGCGCCACACCGTTTCCGACTGCGGCTGCACGCCGCCCACTGCGCAGTACACCATGCACGCGCCGTCGAGCACGCGCATCGAGCGCTCGACTTCGATCGTGAAGTCGACGTGGCCCGGGGTGTCGATGATGTTGATGCGGTGTTCCGGATAGTTGCCGCCCATGCCCTTCCAGAAGGCCGTGGTAGCAGCGGACGTGATCGTGATGCCACGTTCCTGTTCCTGCTCCATCCAGTCCATCGTGGCTGCGCCGTCGTGGACTTCACCGATCTTGTGGTTCACACCGGTGTAAAACAGAATGCGCTCGGTCGTCGTCGTTTTGCCGGCGTCGATGTGAGCGCTAATACCGATATTGCGGTAGCGCTCGATAGGAGTCTTGCGAGCCACTTTGATCCTCTACTGGGATAACACGATGCAGCCCGGCTGCATCATGCTTCAACACAAACGGGCGAGGCGCCTGAAAAGCGCACCCGCCCGGAATTTATTTCCGCTAACAGCCCAGCCAGGCGCTTAGAAACGGAAATGCGAGAACGCGCGGTTGGCTTCTGCCATGCGGTGAACTTCGTCGCGCTTCTTCATCGCGCCGCCACGGCCTTCGGCCGCTTCGGAGAGTTCACCTGCCAGGCGCAGGGCCATCGACTTCTCGCTGCGCTTCTTCGCAGCCTCACGCAGCCAGCGCATCGCCAATGCCATACGACGCGACGGGCGCACTTCGACCGGAACTTGATAGTTGGCACCACCAACGCGACGGCTCTTCACTTCGACCACCGGCTTCACGTTGTTGAGCGCAACCGTGAACACTTCCAGCGGGTCCTTGCCACCCTTGGTCTGGATTTGTTCGAATGCGCCATAAACGATGCGCTCTGCGACCGACTTCTTGCCGGACAGCATCAGCATGTTCATGAACTTGGCAACATCAACGTTGCCGAACTTCGGATCCGGCAACACTTCCCGCTTGGGGACTTCGCGACGACGCGGCATGATTCTTCCTTTACTTGTTCAGTTGGAGCTGGTTCCAGCTCCGCGGCCACCAACAAACCCGATCACATCTTCACGACTAACCAGCTTGGCCGGGTGACCACTTACTCGACAGCACCGGCAATCCGGCACTCCCGCCTTGACCGCCCTGCGGCGATCCCTGATCAAAAACTGCTTACTTGGCAGCCTTTGCACGCTTCGCGCCGTACTTCGAGCGCGCTTGCTTACGGTCCTTGACGCCCTGGGTATCCAGCGAGCCGCGAACCATGTGGTAACGCACACCCGGCAAGTCCTTCACACGGCCGCCGCGGATCAGCACAACCGAGTGTTCCTGCAGGTTGTGGCCTTCACCGCCGATGTACGAAATCACTTCGAAGCCGTTCGTCAGACGAACCTTGGCGACCTTACGGAGTGCCGAGTTCGGCTTCTTCGGCGTCGTCGTGTACACACGGGTGCACACGCCGCGACGCTGGGGGCAGTCCTGCAGGGCCGGGCTCTTGCTCTTCGTCGTTTCCGACTGACGGCCTTTGCGAACCAGTTGGTTGATGGTTGGCATTGTTTATTCCTGAAATTGAACAAAATCTGCGCATCGATTTCGGGCAAAGCGAGAATCGGCGCACAGTTGACTTCCGCACCGGCGAATCGGGCGCGCGCTTTCGAACGCGACACAGCCCACCGAATACCGGAACCCAGCATAATAGTCCGGAAATACCAACTAAGTCAACGGGTTGCGTGATTTGCCGGTCGACCGCGTGGTTTACAGGAAGGGTCCGAACACCTGTGTCAGGCCGATTCGACCACGTCGATGATCTCGTCGCCGAAGCGTTCGAGCTTGCGTACGCCCATGCCGGGGATGTGGCGCAGGTCGTCGATCGACTCCGGTGCGTTGCGCGCGATTTCCGCGAGCGTCGCATCGTGGAAGATCACGTAGGCCGGCACGCCGTCGGTCTTCGCGGTTTCCGCGCGCCACGCGCGCAACGCGTCCCACCGTGCGCGCTCGCGCGTGCCCATGCCGGCGGTCGGGTCGACGCGCGTGCCGCTGCGGCTCGACGACTGGCGCGTGCGCTGCGGCTTCACGTAGCGGCGCAGCGTGACCTTCTCCTCGTTCTTCAGCACGGCCTTCGCGGCCTCCGTCAGCATCAGCGCGCCAAAGCCGCCATGGTCGACCGCCAGGTAGCCGTACGCGACGAGCTGCCTGAAAATCGCGCGCCATTCCGGTTCGGACAGCGCCGCGCCGATCCCGAACGTGCTGAGCTGGTCGTGGCCGCGCTGCAACACCTTCTCGGTGCGCCCGCCGCGCAGGATCTCGATCAGGTGGCTCGAGCCGAAATTGAAACCGCTCGCGCGCTGCGCGCGGAACACGCACGACAACGCCATCTGCGCCTCGCGCGTGGCGTCCCACGACGCGGGCGGCTCGAGGCAGGTGTCGCAGTTGCCGCACGGCCGGCTCTCTTCGCCGAAGTAGTTCAGCAGCCGCACGCGGCGGCACGAAATCGTCTCGCACAGCCCGAGCAGCGCGTCGAGCTTCGACGTCTGCACGCGCTTGTGTGCGTCGTCCGCATCCGATTCGTCGATCATCTTGCGCTGCTGGACGACGTCGCCGAGGCCGTACGCCATCCACGCATTCGCGGGCATCCCGTCGCGGCCCGCACGGCCCGTTTCCTGGTAGTAGCCTTCGACGCTCTTCGGCAGATCCAGGTGCGCGACGAAGCGCACGTCGGGCTTGTCGATGCCCATGCCGAACGCGATCGTCGCGCACATCACGATACCCTCTTCGCGCTGGAACATTTCCTGGTGCTTCTGCCGCACCTCGAACTCCATCCCGGCGTGATAGGGCAGCGCCCGCACGCCTTGCGCCTTCAGCCATTCGGCCGTTTCCTCGACCTTGCGACGCGACAGGCAATAGACGACGCCGGCGTCGGTCGTGCCGTCGGCATTCGTGTGCTCCGCGCGGATGAAGTCGAGCAGCTGCGCGCGCGCGTTGTCCTTCTCGACGATCCGGTAGCGGATGTTGGGGCGATCGAAGCTCGATACGAACACGCGTGCGTCGTCGAGCGCGAGACGATGGATGATCTCGTCGCGCGTGATCGCGTCGGCCGTGGCCGTCAGCGCGATGCGCGGCACCGACGGGAAGCGCTCGTGAAGCACCGACAGCTGGATGTATTCCGGACGGAAATCGTGCCCCCATTGCGACACGCAGTGCGCTTCGTCGATCGCGAACAGGCCGATCTTCGCGCGTTCGAGCAGGTCGAGGAAGCGCCCGGTCATCAGCCGCTCCGGTGCGACGTACAGCAGGTCGATCTCGCCTTCGCGCAGCGCGCGCTCGGTGGCCGCGGCCTCGGCGCCCGACAGCGTCGAATTCAGGTAGGCCGCGCGCACGCCGACTTCGCGCAGCGCGGCGACCTGGTCCTGCATCAGCGCGATCAACGGCGACACGACGATGCCGGCGCCCTGCCCGGCCTCGCGGCGCAGCAGCGCCGGGATCTGGTAGCACAACGACTTGCCGCCGCCCGTGGGCATCAGCACGAGACAATCGCCGCCGCCGGCGACGTGCTCGACGATCTCGCCCTGCTGGCCGCGAAAGGCGGAATAACCAAAGACTTCGTCGAGGATTTCGAGGGCGCGGGACATGAATGGGAACAAGGACGGCTGAACGATGATCGCGATTTTAACAACCCGCTTGCGCGGCGCGTGGCGAATCGAGCGTTGTTGGCCGTTCGGTCAGGGTCCGTTCGCGTGCATCACGGGCCTGTCGCGGCCGCGCG
Organism: Burkholderia sp. Tr-20355; assembly: GCF_017104685.1. NCBI lineage: Bacteria > Pseudomonadati > Pseudomonadota > Betaproteobacteria > Burkholderiales > Burkholderiaceae > Burkholderia > Burkholderia sp. Tr-20355. The sequence goes on from NZ_JAAGPK010000072.1 coordinate 23,602, forward strand.
GCCGGCGATTGCGGGCATGCGCGGGCGCGGCTCAGGCACGTCATGCACGTGAACGACGGATGAAAAAAAACCGCCCGGCGGAACCGGACGGTTTCGGTGACAGCGAGGTGAGGCGGCTTGCGCCGCCCGCACTTACTCGGCTGCCGGGTGTTGCGGCTCTTCCGCCGGCGCGCTCGGCGTGCCGAAGTCGAATGCCTCTTCCGCTGCGATCTGGTCGAAACGCTCGCGATCCGACGATTCCTTCGCCTTGCGTGCCTTGTGGAACGCGAGACCCGTACCGGCCGGAATCAGACGGCCGACGATCACGTTTTCCTTCAGGCCGCGCAGATCGTCGCGCTTGCCCATGATCGCCGCTTCGGTCAGCACGCGGGTCGTTTCCTGGAACGATGCCGCGGAGATGAACGAGTCGGTCGACAGCGATGCCTTCGTGATACCGAGCAGCACGTTGTCGTACGAGGCCGGGCGCTTGCCCTCGGCGATCATGCGATCGTTCTCGTCCAGCATGTCGGAACGCTCGACCTGTTCGCCCGGGATGAAGCGCGTATCGCCGTTGTCGGTGATCTGCACACGACGCAGCATCTGGCGAACGATCACCTCGATGTGCTTGTCGTTGATCTTCACGCCCTGCAGACGATACACGTCCTGCACTTCGTCGACGATGTAGCGCGACAGCGCCTCGATACCCTGCAGACGCAGGATGTCGTGCGGATCGGCCGGACCGTCCACGATCATTTCGCCCTTGTTGACGACCTGGGCATCGTGAACCAGAACCTGCTTTTCCTTCGCGATCAGGAACTCGTGCTGGTTGCCCTCGAGATCCGTGATGACGAGACGCTGCTTGCCCTTCGTGTCCTTGCCGAACGACGTCGTACCCGTGACTTCCGCGAGAATGCCGGCATCCTTCGGCGAACGCGCTTCGAACAGTTCCGCCACCCGCGGCAGACCGCCGGTAATGTCACGCGTCTTCTGCGCTTCGGTCGGGATACGTGCGAGCACTTCACCGACCTGCACCTGCTGGCCGTCCTTCACGGTGATCAGTGCGCCGACCTGGAAGCCGATCTGCACCGCGTGCTCCGTGCCCGGAATCTTCACTTCGTCGCCGTTCGCGTCGAGCAGCTTCACCTGCGGACGCACGCTCTTCGAAGCCTGCGAACCGCGACGCTTCACGTCGATCACGACCAGCGTCGACAGGCCGGTCACGTCGTCGATCTGCTTCGCGACGGTCACGCCTTCCTCGACGTTCTCGAACTTCACCGTACCACCGTACTCGGTGATGATCGGACGCGTCAGCGGATCCCACGTGGCGAGCTGCGTGCCGGCCTTGATCGTCGCGCCGTCGAGCTGCAGCAGCGTCGCGCCGTACGGCACTTTGTGACGCTCGCGCTCGCGACCGAAGTCGTCGGTGATCATCGCTTCGCCCGAGCGGGAAATGACGATCTGCTCGCCCTTCGCGTTCGTGACGTAGCGCATCGTCGCCGTGAAGCGCACGATACCGTTGCTCTTCGCTTCGACCGACGAAGCCACTGCCGCACGCGATGCCGCACCACCGATGTGGAAGGTACGCATCGTCAGCTGCGTGCCCGGCTCACCGATCGACTGTGCCGCGATCACGCCGACTGCTTCGCCGACGTTCACGAGCGAGCCGCGGCCGAGGTCACGGCCGTAGCAGGCCGCGCACAGGCCGTAGCGCGTTTCGCAGGTCAGCGGCGTGCGCACGCGCACTTCGTCGATGCCGAGGCGTTCGATTTCCTCGACCGCCGTTTCGTCGAGCAGCGTGCCCGATTCGTACACCGTTTCCTGCGTTTCCGGGTTCACGACGTCCGCGACCGCGACGCGGCCGAGGATACGGTCGCGCAGCGCTTCGACGACTTCACCGCCTTCGACCAGCGCCTTCATCGCGACGCCGTTCGACGTGCCGCAATCGTCTTCCACCACGACCAGATCCTGCGTGACGTCGACGAGACGACGCGTCAGGTAACCCGAGTTCGCGGTCTTCAGTGCCGTATCAGCCAGACCCTTACGTGCACCGTGGGTCGAGATGAAGTACTGCAACACGTTCAGACCTTCGCGGAAGTTCGCGGTAATCGGCGTCTCGATAATCGAGCCGTCCGGCTTCGCCATCAGGCCGCGCATACCGGCCAGCTGACGAATCTGAACCGCCGAACCCCGGGCGCCCGAGTCGGCCATCATGTAGATCGAGTTGAACGATTCCTGGCGCGTTTCCTTGCCGTCGCGGTCCGTCACCGGCTCCGTCGACAGCTGCTCCATCATCGCCTTGCCGACCGCTTCCGACGTTGCCGACCAGATGTCGACCACGTTGTTGTAGCGTTCCTGCGCGGTGACGAGACCGGACATGTACTGGCGGTCGTACTCCTTCACCTTCTTCGCGGCGTCGCCGACGATCGTTTCCTTCTGCGGCGGCACGAGCATGTCGTCCACGCAGATCGAAATGCCGGCACGCGTCGCGAGACGGAAACCCGACTGCATCAGCTGGTCGGCGAACACCACCGTCGCGCGCAGACCGCACTTGCGGAACGCCGTGTTGATCAGGCGCGAGATTTCCTTCTTCTTCAGCGGCTTGTTCAGCACCGAGAACGGCAGGCCGTGCGGCAGGATCTCCGACAGGATCGCGCGGCCGACGGTCGTCGCGTACAGCGAGATCTTCGGCACGAATTCCGGCGCGCCTTCCGACGTGTCCTCGTTGCGGACCATTTCGGTGATCCGCACGTTGACGCGCGAGGCCAGCTCGACTTCCTTGTTCTCGTACGCGCGGATCACTTCCGACACGCCCGTGAACGACAGGCCTTCGCCCTTCGCGTTGACGGCTTCGCGGGTCGCGTAGTACAGACCCAGCACGATATCCTGCGACGGCACGATCGACGGATCGCCGTTGGCCGGGAACAGCACGTTGTTCGACGCCAGCATCAGCGTACGCGCTTCCATCTGCGCTTCGAGCGACAGCGGCACGTGAACGGCCATCTGGTCACCGTCGAAGTCGGCGTTGAACGCCGCGCAAACGAGCGGGTGCAGCTGGATTGCCTTGCCTTCGATCAGCACCGGCTCGAACGCCTGGATACCGAGCCGGTGCAGCGTCGGCGCACGGTTCAGCATCACCGGGTGCTCGCGGATCACCTCTTCGAGGATGTCCCACACCACCGGCGTCTGGTTCTCGACTTCCTTCTTCGCAGCCTTGATGGTCGTCGCGACGCCCATCACTTCCAGCTTGTTGAAGATGAACGGCTTGAACAGCTCGAGCGCCATCAGCTTCGGCAGACCGCACTGGTGCAGCTTCAGCGTCGGGCCGACCACGATGACCGAACGGCCCGAGTAGTCGACGCGCTTGCCCAGCAGGTTCTGACGGAAACGACCGCCCTTGCCCTTGATCATGTCGGCGAGCGACTTCAGCGGACGCTTGTTCGCGCCCGTCATCGCCTTGCCGCGACGGCCGTTGTCGAGCAGCGAGTCGACGGCTTCCTGCAGCATCCGCTTTTCGTTGCGGACGATGATTTCAGGCGCCTTCAGCTCGAGCAGACGCTTCAACCGGTTGTTACGGTTGATCACGCGGCGATACAGGTCGTTCAGGTCCGACGTCGCGAAGCGGCCGCCGTCCAGCGGCACGAGCGGACGCAGTTCCGGCGGCAGCACCGGCAGCACTTCGAGGATCATCCACTCGGGCTTGATGCCCGAGCGCTGGAATGCCTCGAGGACCTTCAGGCGCTTCGCGTACTTCTTGATCTTCGCTTCCGAGCCGGTGTTCTTCAGCTCGGTGCGCAGCGTCTCGACCTGCTCGTCGATGTTGATCGCGCGCAGCAGTTCACGCACGCCTTCCGCGCCCATCTCGGCACGGAATTCGTCGCCGTATTCCTCGACCTTGTTGTAGTAATCCTCTTCGGTCATGATCTGCCGCGCCTTCAGCGGCGTCATGCCCGGTTCGATCACCACATAGGCTTCGAAGTACAGCACGCGTTCGATGTCGCGCAGCGTCATGTCGAGCACCATGCCCAGACGCGACGGCAGCGACTTCAGGAACCAGATGTGCGCGACCGGCGAGGCCAGTTCGATGTGGCCCATCCGTTCGCGACGCACCTTCGCCAGCGTCACTTCGACGCCGCACTTCTCGCAGATCACGCCGCGGTGCTTCAGACGCTTGTACTTGCCGCACAGGCACTCGTAGTCCTTGATCGGCCCGAAGATCTTCGCGCAGAAGAGACCATCGCGTTCCGGCTTGAACGTACGGTAGTTGATGGTCTCCGGCTTCTTCACTTCGCCGAACGACCACGAACGGATCTTGTCCGGCGAGGCCAGACCGATCTTGATCGCGTCGAAAACTTCTTCCTGTTGGACTTGCTTGAATAGATCGAGCAGAGCTTTCATTGCTTTCTCTCCGTAGTCCGATTAATTGCGGTCGAGATCGATATCGATACCGAGCGAGCGGATTTCCTTCACGAGCACGTTGAAGGATTCCGGCATGCCTGCATCGATCACGTGATCGCCCTTGACGAGGTTTTCGTACACCTTCGTCCGGCCGGTCACGTCGTCCGACTTCACCGTCAGCATTTCCTGCAGCACGTAGGACGCGCCGTACGCTTCGAGTGCCCACACTTCCATTTCACCGAAACGCTGGCCACCGAACTGCGCCTTACCACCCAGCGGCTGCTGCGTGACGAGCGAGTACGGGCCGGTCGAACGCGCGTGCATCTTGTCGTCGACCAAGTGGTGCAGCTTCAGGTAGTGCATGTAGCCGAGCGTCACGCGACGTTCGAACATTTCACCCGTGCGGCCGTCGTACAGACGGACCTGGTTCTTCGACGGGTTCATGCCGAGCTGTTCGGCGATGTCGTCCGGGAACGCGAGGTCGAGCATCTTGCCCATTTCTTCCTCGGTCGCCCCGTCGAACACCGGCGTCGCGAACGGCACGCCTTCGCGCAGGTTCTTCGCGAGTTCGAGGATCTCGTCGTCGGTGAAGCTTTCCAGGTCTTCCTGGCGGCCCGACTCGTTGTAGATCTTCGTCAGGAACACGCGCAGTTCCTCGATCTTCGCCTGACGCTGCAGCATTTCGCCGATACGCCAGCCGAGGCCCTTCGCGGCCCAGCCGAGGTGCACTTCGAGAACCTGACCCACGTTCATCCGCGACGGCACGCCGAGCGGGTTCAGCACGACGTCTGCCGGACGGCCGTCGGCCATGTACGGCATGTCTTCGATCGGAACGATCTTCGACACGACACCCTTGTTACCGTGACGGCCTGCCATCTTGTCGCCAGGCTGCAGACGGCGCTTCACCGCGAGGTACACCTTGACCATCTTCAGCACGCCCGGCGGCAGTTCGTCGCCTTGCGTGAGCTTCTTGCGCTTCTCTTCGAACGCGAGGTCGAACTGGTGACGCTTTTCCTCGATCGAGTTCTTGATCGCTTCGAGCTGCGCCGCTGCCTCGTCGTCCGCCAGGCGGATGTCGAACCAGTGGTAGTGGTCGAGGTCTTCCAGGTAAGCCTGGTCGATCTTCGTACCCTTCGCGAGCTTCTTCGGGCCGCCGTTCGCGACCTTGCCCACGAGCATGCGGGCGAGACGCTGGAACGCGTCGCCTTCCACGATGCGCAGCTGGTCGTTCAGGTCGAGGCGGTAGCGCTTCAGTTCGTCGTCGATGATCTGTTGCGCACGCTTGTCGCGCTGAATGCCTTCACGCGTGAACACCTGGACGTCGATCACGGTGCCGCTCATGCCCGACGGCACGCGCAGCGACGTGTCCTTCACGTCCGAAGCCTTCTCGCCGAAGATCGCGCGCAGCAGCTTCTCTTCCGGCGTCAGCTGGGTCTCGCCCTTCGGCGTGACCTTGCCCACCAGCACGTCGCCTGCTTCGACTTCGGCACCGATGTACACGATGCCCGATTCGTCGAGACGGCCGAGCTGGACTTCCGCCAGGTTCGAGATGTCGCGCGTGATTTCTTCCGGCCCGAGCTTCGTGTCGCGTGCAACGACGTTCAGCTCTTCGATGTGGATCGACGTGTAGCGATCGTCCGCGACCACCTTCTCCGAGATCAGGATCGAATCCTCGAAGTTGTAGCCGTTCCACGGCATGAACGCGATCAGCATGTTCTGGCCGAGCGCGAGCTCGCCCAGGTCCGTCGAGGCGCCGTCAGCCAGCACGTCGCCGCGCGAGACCTTGTCGCCCATCTTCACGATCGGACGCTGGTTGATGTTCGTGTTCTGGTTCGAACGCGTGTACTTGATCAGGTTGTAGATGTCGACACCGACTTCACCTGCGACCGCTTCGTCGTCGTTCACGCGAATCACGATACGGCCCGCGTCGACATAGTCGACGACGCCGCCGCGGAACGCCTGAACCGTCGTACCCGAGTCGACCGCGCAGGTGCGCTCGATGCCCGTACCGACGACCGGCTTTTCCGGACGCAGACACGGCACCGCCTGACGCTGCATGTTCGAACCCATCAGTGCACGGTTCGCGTCATCGTGCTCGAGGAACGGAATCAGCGAGGCTGCCACCGACACGATCTGCGACGGCGCGACGTCCATGTACTGGATACGGTCCGGCGTGACCATCATCGTTTCGCCGGCTTCACGCGACGACACGAGTTCGTCGATCAGCTGGCCGTTCTCGTCGATCGCGGCGTTCGCCTGCGCGATCATGTAGCGGCCTTCCTCGATCGCCGACAGGTAGTCGATCTGGTCGGTCACCTTGCTGTCCACGACCTTGCGGTACGGCGTCTCGAGGAAGCCGTATTCGTTCAGGTGCGCGTACAGTGCGAGCGAGTTGATCAGGCCGATGTTCGGACCTTCCGGCGTTTCGATCGGGCACACGCGGCCGTAGTGGGTCGGGTGCACGTCGCGGACTTCGAAGCCTGCGCGTTCGCGCGTCAGACCGCCCGGGCCCAGTGCGGAAACGCGGCGCTTGTGCGTGATTTCCGACAGCGGGTTGGTCTGGTCCATGAACTGCGACAGCTGCGACGAACCGAAGAACTCGCGGATCGCCGACGAAATCGGCTTCGAGTTGATCAGGTCGTGCGGCATCAGGTTTTCGCTTTCGGCCTGGCCGAGGCGTTCCTTGACCGCGCGCTCGACACGCACGAGACCCGCGCGGAACTGGTTTTCCGCCAGTTCGCCGACGCAACGCACGCGACGGTTGCCGAGGTGGTCGATGTCGTCCACTTCGCCCTTGCCGTTGCGCAGCTCGACGAGGATCTTGATCGTCGCGAGGATGTCGTCGTCCTGCAGCGTCATCGGGCCGACGATCTCGTCACGGCCGACGCGGCGGTTGAACTTCATGCGGCCGACCTTCGACAGGTCGTACGCTTCCTCGCTGTAGAACAGACGGTTGAACAGCGCCTCGACCGCTTCTTCGGTCGGCGGCTCGCCCGGACGCATCATGCGGTAGATCGCGATGCGCGCGGCCGTCTTGTCGGTCGTTTCGTCGACACGCAGCGTCGACGAGATGTACGGGCCCTGGTCCAGGTCGTTCGTGTAGAGCGTCTGGATGTCCTTGATGCCCGCTTCGCGCAGCTTCTCGAGCACGCTTTCCGTGACTTCGTCGTTCGCGCTCGCGATCACTTCGCCGGTGTCGCCGTCGACGACGTTCTTCGCCAGCACGCGGCCGAGCAGATAGTCTTCCGGCACCGAGATGAACTTGGTCTTCGCGGCTTCGAGGTCGCGAATGTGCTTCGCGTTGATCCGCTTGTCCTTCTGGACGATGACCTTGCCATCACGATCCGTGATGTCGAAACGCGCGACTTCACCACGCAGGCGCTCGGGCACGAACTCGAGTTGCGCGCCTTCGTCCATCAGCGTGAAGTTGTCGAACACGAAGAAGTTCGCGAGGATCTGTTCCGGCGTCAGGCCGATGGCCTTCAGCAGGATCGTGACCGGCATCTTGCGGCGACGGTCGACGCGGAAGTACAGGATGTCCTTCGGATCGAATTCGAAGTCGAGCCACGAGCCGCGGTACGGAATGATCCGTGCCGAGAACAGCAGCTTGCCCGAGCTGTGCGTCTTGCCCTTGTCGTGTTCGAAGAACACGCCCGGCGAACGGTGCAGCTGCGAGACGATGACACGCTCGGTGCCGTTGATGACGAACGAGCCCGTCGGCGTCATGAGCGGAATTTCGCCCATGTACACTTCCTGCTCCTTCACTTCCTTGACGACCGGCTTGTTCGGCGATTCCTTGTCGAGGATGACAAGGCGGACCTTCGCGCGCAGCGCGGAGCAGTACGTCAGGCCACGCTGCTGGCATTCCTTGATGTTGAATGCCGGCGAGGACAGCGCATAGCTCACGAACTCGAGGCGCGCGAAACCGTTGTGCGAAACAATGGGAAATACCGATGTGAACGCGGCCTGCAAACCTTCAGGCTTGCGTTGCGTCGCCGGCACATCGGCTTGCAGAAACGTGCTGAATGATTCAAGCTGGGTAGCCAGCAAGAACGGAACTTGGTGAACGATGGGGCGCTTCGCGAAACTCTTGCGAATGCGCTTCTTCTCGGTGAAGGAATATTGCATACGATCTCCGAATCACGGCGGGTGCTATCGAGGCGGAATACCTGGACGTTTCAAACCCGAGTGTTCACCGACTGAGACCCGATGGCCGTTCGACGGCTTGAACGAGCCGAGAAGCTTGGTGGTTGGCCGCTACCAACCGCTGGCTGACGGCAGCGGATGCCTGTGTTGCCCGCTACCCGACCAAACTTGCCTTCTGCAGTCGCTTCAGAAGACAAAGAGAACCGCCAATCGTGCGTGATCTTTCACAACGATCAGGCGGTTTTCTTTGGCTTCTGGGGCCGATTATTCGGGCTCCCGAATGAGTGCCAGAATAACGTCCCCACAAAGCACAAAAAGGCCGGCGGTGAAAATACCGCCAGCCTTCGCACAGCGCGTCGAAACTTACTTGACTTCGACCTTCGCGCCAGCTTCTTCCAGCTTCTTCTTGGCTTCTTCAGCAGCAGCCTTGTCGACGCCTTCCTTGACGGGCTTCGGTGCACCGTCAACCAGGTCCTTCGCTTCCTTCAGGCCCAGGCCCGTCAGTTCGCGAACGGCCTTGATGACCGAAACCTTGTTGGCGCCGGCTTCAGCCAGGACGACCGTGAATTCGGTCTTCTCTTCTGCAGCAGCAGCAGCGCCGCCGCCTGCCGGGCCAGCGACTGCCACTGCAGCTGCCGACACGCCAAACTTCTCTTCGAACGCCTTGACCAGTTCGTTCAGTTCCAGAACGGTCATCCCTTCGACTGCTGCCAGGATGTCTTCTTTTGCGATTGCCATTTGAAATACTCCTAAATTGAATTCGGATACAGCCAGCGATCAGTAACGCTGATGCACGCTCGCTTATGCAGCTTCCGCTTGCTTCTTCTCGGCCAGCGCTGCCAGAGCACGCGCGAAGCCCGAAACAGGCGATTGCATAACGAACAGCAGCTTCGAGAGCAGTTCTTCGCGGCTCGGGATGCTTGCCAGCGCTTGCACGCCAGCCTTGTCCATCACCTTGCCATCGAACGAACCAGCCTTGATGACCAACTTGTCATTGCCCTTGCTGAAGTCGTTGACGACCTTAGCAGCAGCAATTGCATCTTCCGAGATGCCGTAGATCAACGGACCAGTCATCTGCTCTGCCAGCGGAGCAAACGGCGTACCTTCAACAGCGCGACGCGCCAGCGTGTTCTTCAACACGCGCAGGTAAACCTTCTGCTCACGCGCTTGCGCGCGCAGCTTGGTCAGATCGCCAACCGCAATTCCACGATACTCAGCCAGCACAACGGTCTGGGCCTTCGCGACTTGCGCGGAAACCTCAGCGACGACGGCTTGCTTGTCTTCTCTATTAAGCGGCACGGTTAGCCTCCAGAAACGATACGTTCGGCGCGGCCGGTATGGCCGAAACCTCACGTACCTCGTTCAACAACGGCGTCCGACCTCGTTAGGAGTATTTCCACCTCACGCCGCGAATCGCTTCACGGCCTGCGGCTTCACCACTGCAAAACTTTTTCGGGTTCGCCATCTGCGTTGGCTTGAATTAAGGGATCACCCGACTGCTGCGCCCCACCAACGGTCTTTGATAACCGGTTGCTCGCCTTGCTGCACGAGCAACCGCCCAAAGCCCATGTAGGCCGCTTCGCGAACGAAGCGGCCCGAATACTTGCTTACTGTGCTGCCAGCGTAGCCTGGTCGACACGCACGCCGACGCCCATCGTGCTCGACAGTGCGATCTTGCGCAGGTACACGCCCTTGCTCGTTGCCGGCTTGGCCTTCTGCAGCGCTTCGATCAGCGCCGACAGGTTCGAACGCAGTGCGGTCGGTTCGAACGATGCACGGCCGATGGTCGCGTGGATGATACCGGCCTTGTCGACACGGAATTGCACCTGACCAGCCTTCGCGTTCTTGACGGCGGTTGCGACGTCCGGCGTGACCGTACCGACCTTCGGGTTCGGCATCAGGCCGCGCGGGCCGAGGATCTGGCCCAGCGTACCGACGATACGCATCGTGTCCGGCGAAGCGATCACGATGTCGAAGTCCATCTGGCCAGCCTTGATCTGCTCAGCCAGGTCTTCCATACCGACGATTTCCGCGCCTGCTGCACGTGCCTGCTCGGCCTTTTCGCCTTGCGCGAACACGGCAACGCGAACCGACTTGCCCGTACCGGCCGGCAGAACGACCGAACCACGAACGACCTGGTCCGACTTCTTTGCATCGATGCCGAGCTGGACTGCGACGTCGATCGACTCGTCGAACTTCGCGCTCGCGCATTCCTTCACGAGGCTCAGTGCGTCTTCGATCGCGTACAGCTTCTGACGATCAACCTTGGCGGCAAATGCCTGACGGCGCTTGGAGATCTTAGCCATTTACACGCCCTCCACAGTGATGCCCATCGAGCGTGCGCTACCAGCGATGGTGCGAACGGCTGCGTCCAGATCAGCTGCCGTAAGGTCCGGCATCTTGGTCTTCGCGATTTCTTCGGCTTGAGCGCGCGTGATCGAACCGACCTTGTCGGTGTGCGGCTTGCTCGAGCCCTTGTCCACCTTCGCCGCCTTCTTGATCAGGACGGTTGCCGGCGGCGTCTTCATCACGAACGTGAAGCTCTTGTCAGCGAATGCCGTGATGACCACCGGCACCGGCAGACCCGGCTCCATGCCTTGAGTCTGCGCGTTGAACGCCTTGCAGAACTCCATGATGTTCAGGCCGCGCTGGCCCAGTGCCGGACCGACCGGCGGCGACGGGTTGGCTTTACCTGCAGGGATCTGCAGCTTGATAAAGCCGATAATCTTCTTTGCCATTTGTGAACCTCATTGGAACGCCGAAAGGGCGTTCGGTGAGTAATAACGCGCGTTCGCCGCTGGCTACTGACGCTCCTCAACGGCCATGACGCGGGCCGTAAGCGCGAAGGTGGGCAGCCGAGGCTGCCCACCGAATCGGGATCAAACTTTTTCGACCTGGCCGAATTCGAGTTCGACCGGGGTGGATCGACCAAAGATGGTGACCGACACACGCACGCGCGATTTTTCGTAGTTGACTTCTTCGACGGTGCCGTTGAAGTCCGTGAACGGGCCTTCCTTGACACGCACCATCTCGCCGACTTCGAACAGGGTCTTCGGGCGCGGCTTCTCGACGCCTTCCTGCATCTGCGACATGATCTTCTCGACTTCCTTCGGGGAAATCGGGGTCGGACGGTTACGCGCACCGCCGACGAAGCCGGTGACCTTCGCGGTGTTCTTCACGAGGTGCCACGTTTCGTCCGTCATCTCCATTTCCACCAGCACGTAGCCGGGGAAGAAACGACGCTCAGTCACCGCCTTGTGACCGCCCTTGACTTCAACCACTTCTTCGGTCGGGACCAGGATCTGACCGAATTTATCCTGCATGCCAGCACGTTCGATGCGCTCCTGAAGCGCACGTTGCACGCTCTTCTCCATACCGGAGTAGGCGTGCACGACGTACCAACGTTTTCCGCTCGGGGATGCCGGAGTATCGCTCATATCATTTCCAACCCAGAATCGCCGAGAAAATCACCCATTCGATCGATTTGTCACTCAACCAGAGGAAAATCGCCATCACGAGCACGAAACCGAACACGACGAGCGTGGTTTGCGTTGCTTCCTTGCGGGTGGGCCAAACGACCTTCCGGACTTCCTTGTACGAATCCTTGGCAAAAGCGATGAGGCTCTTGCCAGGGGCCGACATCAGCCCGACGGCCACACCGGCGATGATCCCTACCGCCAACGCGGCACCGCGGACATACCACTGCTGATTGGCCAGCCAGAAGAAGCCCACGAATCCGGCCAACACCAGCAATACACCCAGAGCCAGCATCAGCTTATCGCCGGAGGTATTTACAGTTTCGACGGATGGATTCGCCATAACACCTTAAAACAAATGCCACGTAGGACACGTGGCTATTTTTGGCAGGGGCAGAGGGAATCGAACCCCCAACCTTCGGTTTTGGAGACCGACGCTCTGCCAGTTGAGCTATACCCCTAAACCATGTTGGGGCCGGCTGTTGCCAGCCCCAAAACTGTCGATCAACGAATAACTGGCTTACTCGATGATCTTGGCGACGACGCCGGCGCCGACCGTACGGCCGCCTTCGCGGATTGCGAAGCGCAGACCTTCTTCCATCGCGATCGGAGCGATCAGCTTCACCGTGATCGACACGTTGTCGCCCGGCATCACCATTTCCTTGTCCTTCGGCAGCTCGATCGAGCCCGTCACGTCCGTCGTACGGAAGTAGAACTGCGGACGGTAGTTGTTGAAGAACGGCGTGTGACGGCCGCCTTCGTCCTTGCTCAGCACGTACACTTCAGCCGTGAAGTGCGTGTGCGGCGTGATCGAACCCGGCTTCGCCAGAACCTGGCCACGCTCCACGTCTTCACGCTTCGTGCCGCGCAGCAGGATACCCACGTTGTCGCCTGCCTGACCTTGGTCCAGCAGCTTACGGAACATTTCAACGCCCGTGCAGGTCGTCTTCACCGTCGGCTTGATACCGACGATTTCGATTTCCTCGCCGACCTTCACGATGCCGCGCTCGACACGGCCCGTCACCACCGTACCACGGCCCGAGATCGAGAACACGTCTTCCACCGGCATCAGGAACGCGCCGTCAACTGCACGCTCCGGCGTCGGGATGTACGTGTCCAGCGCGTCGGCCAGGCTCATGATCGCCACTTCGCCCAGCTCGCCCGTGTCGCCTTCCAGCGCCAGCTTCGCCGAACCCTTCACGATCGGCGTGTCGTCGCCCGGGAAGTCGTACTTCGACAGCAGCTCGCGAACTTCCATCTCGACCAGCTCGAGCAGTTCAGCGTCGTCCACCATGTCGCACTTGTTCAGGAACACGATGATGTACGGAACGCCAACCTGACGCGCCAGCAGGATGTGCTCGCGCGTCTGCGGCATCGGGCCGTCAGCTGCCGAGCAAACCAGGATCGCGCCGTCCATCTGCGCCGCGCCCGTGATCATGTTCTTCACATAGTCAGCGTGGCCCGGGCAGTCGACGTGTGCGTAGTGGCGGTTCGCCGTTTCGTACTCGACGTGTGCCGTGTTGATCGTGATGCCGCGCGCCTTTTCTTCCGGTGCCGCGTCGATCTGGTCGTACGCCTTCGCTTCGCCGCCGAACTTCTTCGTCAGAACCGTCGTGATCGCTGCCGTCAGCGTCGTCTTGCCGTGGTCAACGTGACCAATCGTACCAACGTTCACGTGCGGCTTGGTCCGCTCAAACTTTTCCTTGGCCATTTTCAACTCCCAAAAGGAATTTCACAGGTTGCGCCGCGCGCAAACAAGACACTGACTTTTTACTGCTGGTGCCCATGGGCAGGATCGAACTGCCGACCTCTCCCTTACCAAGGGAGTGCTCTACCACTGAGCCACATGGGCGTTTTACGCTTCAACTTCGCGGTCTGGAGCGGGTGAAGGGAATCGAACCCTCGTCGTAAGCTTGGAAGGCTTCTGCTCTACCATTGAGCTACACCCGCACGGGCCACTAACGATTCCCTACCGCTCGCTACGCTGATATCTTGGTGGAGGAGGTTGGATTCGAACCAACGTAGGCGTAAGCCAACAGATTTACAGTCTGCCCCCTTTAGCCACTCGGGCACCCCTCCGTAGAGAACTGACGATTATGGGGGTGCATCGCACTCGTGTCAAGCACATCCGGAAGATTATTTTCACTCTCTCCCTGACTCCCGCTTTACCACCGATCTCCCGCCCTTGCCCGGCTAAGGCAAGCACGAGATGTTGCCGACCGGCGCCACATCTTCGTCAGACTCCGCCCTTAGCGCCGATCTGCATCTGCGCTAAAAACGAAAGACCGCCATCATACGACCTCTTTCACACAATGCCAAGCGGGTAGACGCAAAATTTCCGCAAATTTCGTGCCGGGCGGCTTCGCCGACCTCGCGGACGGTGTGCCTGGCGGCTTCCGCACGCGGTTGCTTGCGCGAAATCGGGACTACTCGCTACCCGCGTCGCCGCGGCCAGGCTCGAACTGCCCGGGGTACCCGGCAAGGGGTTATCCGAACCTTCCGGTGGTGGCGCCATGGCAACGGCACCGCCGCGCCCGGATGAAATCCCCCACGCGAACCTACGGCCGGCGCGATACCAACCCTCGCCTTCCGTCATCTTCCCGCGTGGATTCCCATGCACCTGCTCGCTCTTGCGATTGCCTTCACGGCCTTGGGCGGACCTGCCGCACATGCCGCAGCCACTGACACCCGGTGTCGCTCGAGCCCGATCGCGAAGATCCGTCAGCAAGCCCAGGATAAAAACCACGCCGAGAGACGCTCCGGAGCGGCAGCAGCTCTCGCCGCATATGATCAGTTGAAGCCCGCGTGCTCGACGTCCGCTGCCTGAGCTCGACGCATAGCGGTTCGACCGCAGCATGGCCGATGAATCAGGACGCGATCGCCTATGCACGGCGGACCAACGATGCGTCCGTTTATCCCGTCCCGGCCGGCGACAGCGTCCGCCCGCCGAATCCGACAGCGCGACCTGCCTGGGGGGCGTGCTGCAGCCTTTGCTCGGCGATGATATACGGTCACCAGGCGCGCCCCACACGCCCCGCACCACGACCTTGGCAAACGTCCTGAAATACGGTGCCCGCTACCTCTCCCCGTCGCGCTGGCCGACCAACGTCAGCATCTGGTCGGCTTATCGCAGCGAATCCCCCGCGTACACACGACATCCTGCGTGCCCGCACGACGCCCATCTCGTTCAGCTGAATGTGAATAGTTGCTGTGAATAGTTGCGCGGGGTTCGGTGCAGGGGCTTTCGCCGCACCTCATACTTCCGGAGGCACTGGAAAGCTGACCTCTGCCCTGCGGCGTTGATGACCGGCGCGCGCTGCCCAGCGATGCCCGTGCCGACTCGGGAATAAGGCCGGGACACAACACGCCGGTTTCCGCCAACCAAGGATTCCGCGCTGCGCGATCTCAGCACGACGTGCGCGGTGCGATCGACCGGCGTCGACGCAAACGGCGCGCACTTTGCGCCGATCGAAGAAGGAAGCGCCTGCTTCGGCGGCACCGCCTATTCGCTCATCGAGGAAATCTACGTGTTCTGAGGCGGCCGCGCCATGCTCGTTAAAAAAGCGCCTGCAGGGCGACTCACAGGCGTTACAACTGGCACTCCAGCCGGATCGTTACGTTTGCCGCGAACCGGGTGCTCACCGCCTCGGATGAGTCGAATCCGGATGATATCCGGCGGATTAGGCGAAGAACGGCACTTGATAGCACCACTTTGCGTTATCCGACGCAACTCTGTCGTGCCGTTTCATGGCGCCTCGATCATTCCGTACCTTCGACAAGAAACGTCGGAGTTCAGCTGCGCCGCAAGCCGTACGACGCTCACACCGGCAGCCGACACGGTCGCGAAAAACGCAGGAGGGATCTCGTAACAATGAAACGAGCGCCGCAATTTTCGCTGGAGAAGGCTTCCGTACGCATGCAGATGGGACGAGATGGCAAATGTCCTGACGGCAAGACATGGAGTTCCGGCGAACAGGCGATCGAGCGGACCGGCTATCGGCCGAACGTGTCGCCACCTCGAGTCGATGACGAGAGGATGCCGACCTCAGCGACACCAATTGCTATTTGCGGGTGCTGAGCCACCCAGCAGACGGAGGGAATTTGCGCCGACTGGATACGAGCGCGGCCCGCGTCGACGTCATCGACGCATCAGTTCCGGCCGCATTGCACGTGGCCGCGCACGCGCATTTCCGCCGCCGAAATGCAAAAACCCCCGCCTGGTCGGGCGGGGGTTTCTGGCTTAGGGAGCCTGACGATTACCTACTTTCACACGGGAATCCGCACTATCATCGGCGTAGAGTCGTTTCACGGTCCTGTTCGGGATGGGAAGGGGTGGGACCGACTCGCT
>NZ_JAAGPK010000073.1:0-39586 GCF_017104685.1 Burkholderia sp. Tr-20355
TCGCCCGCGGCGCCGGGCTTGCGCGAACGCCTGTGGCATTCGCATGCATCGCCCGACGGCGCACGGTTCGCCGCACGGCACGGCAACGGCCTGCTGCTCGGCACCGCCGTGCACGATCCGCGCACCGTGCAGTTGCCGCTCGCGCACGCGTATCTCGACGCCTGGCGCGAACGCGCGCACGCCGACGCAGCGCGGCCCCGCATCGGCGTGGTGCGCGCGGTGTTTCCCGCGCGGGACCGGCGCACTGCGCTCGCCGCGCTCGCGCCCGACGTCGTGCGGCACATTCCGTGGCTCGCGGCGAGCGGTCATCCCGACGTGACCGAGCCCGAGCAGATCGTGCGGCTGCTGAACGTCCATTACGGGCATCCGGACGACGTGATCGAAAGCCTGCGCGGCGACCCGGCGCTGTTCCCGTTCGCCGACTATTTCCTGCCGGTCGTGCAATCGGAAAGCGCGTCGCTCGACGACGCGCTGGCCCGGCTGCGCACGCTCGCGGAAACGATTGCGCCGGCGCTCGGCTGGCAGCCGGCGCGGGCCGCGGCATGAGCGTACCGCGTCTGCTGCTGCGGCTCGACATCAGCGCCAACGCCGCGCGGCCGGACCCGGCGGCCGACTGGATCGCGATCGCCGAGGCCGGCGTGTCGGCCGGCTGCGATGCGATTCTGCTGCCCGTGCAGCGCGCCGGCCCCGATCCGTGGATGGCAGCCGCGGCGCTCGTCGACGCGCTGCCGGCTCTGCGCGTGATGGTGACGCTCCAGGCGGGCGCGATACTGCCCGTCGCCGCCGCGCATCTCGCGCAGAGCCTGCAGTCGCTGAGCCGCGGCCGCGCGTGGCTCGCACTCGAAGCCGATGCGCCGGACGTCGATGCGACCGACCGCGCGATGCACCTGAACCGCGACCAGCGGCTCGCGCGCAGCGCCGAATTCCTGTCGATCCTGCGGGCGCTGTGGGCGGCCGAGTCGCCGCTGCAGTATCGCGGCACCTACTACCGCGCGGAGCATGCGCGCCTGCCAGATCTCGTCGCAAAGCGGCCGCCCGTCTACTGGTCGGTCGCAGAGCGGCACGAGATCGCGTTCGTCGCGTCGTGGTGCGACGGGCTGCTGATGCCCGCGAGCGCGCCGCCGCTCGCGGCGGCCGTCGAACACGCGTATCGCGCACGCGGCCTCGCGCCGCCACCGGCCGGCATCGTGCTCCGGCGCATGATCCGGTTCGACGCTGCGCGGCGCGCGCGCGCCGCGCAGCCGGTGAACGGGCGAGGCGATGCATGAGCGTCGATTTCGCATGGTTCCTGCCCACCAACGGCGACGGGCCGCATCTGGCCAACAGCGGGCTGCCGCGCCCGTCGACCTTCATGCAGGACTATCGGCCGGCGACGCCCGAATACCTGCGCGGCGTCGCCGGCGCGGCCGAGTCGGCCGGCTTCGACAGCCTGCTGCTGCCGATGGCCGCGGGTTTCGAGGATCCGTGGCTCGTCAGCGCGCAGCTCGCGCGCGCGACGCAGCGCATCGCGCTGATCGTCACGTTCCGGCCCGGGCTCGAGCAGCCCGAACAGATCGCGCGCAAGGCCGCGACCCTGCAGCACATGAGCGGCGCGCGCCTGCGCCTGTTCGCGGTCAACGGCTCGAGCGCTTACGAACAGCGCGCGCTCGGCGATTTTCTCGATCACGACGCGCGCTACCAGCGGACCTCCGAATACCTCCGGGTGCTGCGGCGGCTGTGGCAAGGCGGCGGGCATTCCGTCGCCGGCCGCTACTACATGCTGAGCCCCGCGCATGCCGGCGTGCCGCTCGCGACCCCGCCCGCGCTCTATCTCGGCGGCGCGTCGACGCTCGCCGAGCAGGTGGCCGCCAGCCAGGCCGATACATACCTGCTGTGGGGCGAGCCGCCCGACGCCGTGCGCGAGCGGGTTGCGCGGCTGCGCGCGCTGGCCGCGATGCACGGCCGCCGGCTGCGCTTCGGGCTGCGCGTGCACGTGATTGCCCGCGAGACCGAACGCGCCGCATGGGCGCGCGCCGACGAGTTGTTGAGCGAGATTTCCGACCAGACCTATGTCGACGCGCAGCGCAAGCTGGCCGCCTACGAGTCGGTCGGCCAGCAGCGCCAGACCGCGCTAAGCCGAGGCGCGCTGCGCTCGTTGCGCGAGCTGGAGGTGTATCCGAACCTGTGGGCCGGCGTTGGCCTGATCCGCGGCGGCGCGGGCACCGCGATCGTCGGCAGCTACGACCAGGTCGCCGCGCGCATCCACGAGTACCGCGCGCTCGGCATCGAGACGTTCCTGCTGTCGTCCTATCCGAACCTCGAGGAAGCGGCGCGCGTGGGAGAGGATGTATTGCCGCGCGTCCGCACGCGCCTGGCACGCGCGAGCCTGCCGTAACCGGCGGGAACGCCGCCGGGGCGACGGAGGCCGCCGGCGCCGCCCGGTCAGTCGTCGAACGCCGATTCGGAGCGCGGCTCGTTCAGCAGCCCGTGACGCGCGAGCAACGTGCGCATCGTATTGCGCGTGACGCCGAGCAGCGCCGCGGTGCGCACCTGGCTGAACCGGCAGTGCTCGAACGCCTCGCACACGACCAGTTCCTCGATGTCGCGCAACAGGCTTTCACCGGGCGCGCGAAACAGGCGGCGCACGCCCGCGCGGATGTCGTCCTGCGGCAGCGCCGCCGCGTCGTCCGCGCGCGCATAGCCGGCGAGTGCCTCCGAGAACTTCAGGTGCTCCGGCCGAATCAGGTTGCCGTTCGACACGAGCAGCGCCAGGTGCATGACGTTTTCCAGCTCGCGGATATTACCGGGCCACGGGTATGCTTGCAGCGCCTGGACCGTGCCCTCCGACAGCATCGGCTGCGGCCGCTTCAACTGCGCGCAATAGCGCCCGCGGAAGTGCTCGGCGAGCGGCAGGATGTCCTGCGGCCGCTCCCGCAGCGGCGGCAGGCGCACGCGGGCGAGATTGATGCGGTAGAACAGGTCCATCCGGAAATTGCCGGCCAGCACGGCCTGTTCGAGATCGACGTTGGTTGCCGCGACGACGCGCACGTCGACCGGCCGCGCACGCGTCGCGCCGACGCGTGTCACCTCGCCCTCCTGCAACACGCGCAACAGCTTCGCCTGCAGCGGCGGTGCGAGATCGCCGATCTCGTCGAGAAAGATCGTGCCGCCGTGCGCTTCCTCGAAATAGCCGATGCGGCGCCCCTGCGCGCCCGTGAATGCGCCGGCCTCATGACCGAACAGCTCGCTCTCAGCAAGCTGCGGGTTGATCGCGCCGCAGTTGACCGCGATGAACGCGCCCGTGCGGCCGCTGACATGGTGGATATGGCGCGCGACCAGTTCCTTGCCGGTGCCCGTCTCGCCGAGAATCAGCGCGGGCGCGGCGCTGGGCCCGATCTGTTCGACGAAGCGCAGTACCGCACGCGACGCGGGATCGGCGAACACGAGCGCCTTCGCGCGCACCGACAGGGGGCGATGCTCGCTTTCCGGCAGCGCAATGAGCGGAGGGGAATCTGTGCGGTTATCCATGGTCCGGGCGCGGGCGGAACGGTTGACGATACTGGCATCCGCCCAAGGGTTTGATCTTAGTCAACCTCGGGCGCGCGCAAAATACCGATTGCTGTGATGCTTCGCTGTCACGCGCAGATAACGAATCCCGTGCATGTCGCACAACGCGGCCGGCGTACCGTACGGAACGCCGTGCGCGTCACGGCGGCCGGCGAACGGGCGGCCGCATACCCCGTCAGCCGACGAATCTAGCCTCCACCCCGCTGTGCACGAGGAGGTCGAAACGCTCCGGCCGAATGTGGAACACCGTCGATTCGCAGGTACGGCCGTCCGCCAGGCGCGACGTGCGCCGCAGCACGAGTAGCGGCGAATGCGCGCCGACCCGGAGGCGCTCCGCAACGTCTTCGGGCGCCCCCACGGCCGTGACCGACATGTCGGCGTCCGTCATGCGCCAGCCAAGCACGCTTTCCAGCACCTCGTAGGTCGACATCCGCTCGGCCTGCTCGAAGGTGACGGTCGCGGCGTCGGGCAGCAGGCAGGTCTGCGCGAGCGCGATCGGCTCGTCGTCGACCCAATGCACGCGTTCAAGATAGACGCAACGCGCGACGTCGTCGGCAAAGACGTGGCGCAGGCCCGGCGGCACGTCGCATGCCTCGAACCGCAGCAACGTCATCCGGGCGCGGGCGCCCTGATCGGCGATCGAATCGTGGAGCCCGCGCAGCACGTCGAGCCGATGCCGCAGCCGCTGCTTCGCGGCGAACGTCCCTTTGCCCTGCTTGCGCTCGACGATGCGCGCGTCGCTCAGCCGATCGAGCGCGAGCCTGACGGTCACGCGGCTGACCTGAAAACGCTCGCTCAACTGTGCCTCCGAAGGCAGCTTGCCGCTCGGCTCGTACACACCGCGTTCGATCTCGTCGCGCAGTGTCGTCGCAAGCTGCTCGTAAAGCGATGTCGTGTCGTCACGCACCAGCGTCATCTGGTCCTTCCTCGTCGTGCTGGGTCCGCGCTATGCGCGTCTCCCGATATCGATATGAAAAGCAATTGGAACGCCCAACTTGTATTAATACGTATTATCACATCTCGACAGACGTTCGGGGGCCGCGTTTCGCGGTCCCGACGCCCGGGGAGCATACCAGTGACTGAAAACGCAATCGGCACGCCACCGCTCGATGGCGCGCAGGCCAGCCGGCCGACACGAACCGAACCGGCCATTGCGCCGCGCATCGATCCGCACGCGACGGGTCGGTCGCGCGGTGCACGGTGGCGTGCGGCGATCGGCTTCACCACCGCGTGGCTCGCGTTCTTCGCGCTCGCATGGTGGCTGCCCGCGCCTGCGCATCTGTCGGCCGAAGGGAAGGCGACGCTTGCCGTCGTCGCCTGGGTCGCGATCGTATGGATCACCGAAGCCATTCCCGTCGGCGTAAGCGGCATCCTGCTGCCGATGCTGCTCGTGCTGTCGCACGCGAGCCCGTCGTTCCCGAAGGCGGCCAGCGGCTTCGCCGCGCCGGTCGTGTTCCTCTGCCTCGCCGCGTTCCTGTTTTCCGCGATCATGCAGGCAAGCGGGCTCGACCGCCGCGTCGCGCTGCTGCTGCTCGACCAGTTGAAGGTGCGCACGGCCAACGGCGTGATCTGGGCAATGTTCGCGGTGAACTGCGTGATGGCGCTCGTCGTGCCGGCCGCGAATGCACGTGCCGCAACGCTGCTGCCGGTCACGAACGGCATCGTCCGGCTGTTCGGCGAATCGCCGCGCGAACGCACCGCGCGCAAGGCGATCGTGATCCAGACGCTCGTGTACGGCGCGATGATCAGCGGCATGTGCATCCTGACGGCTCATCTGCCGAACATGGTCGTGTCCGGCTTGCTCGAGAAACAGCTCGGCATCCGGATCTCGTACCTGACGTGGCTGAAGCTGCAGTGGCCGTACCTCGGGATGTTCGCGATCACGCAAGCCTGGGTGCAATTCCATTTCCGCTCGCGCGCCGTCGCGATTCCGGGCGGCCCCGGCGCGATCGCGGCGATGCGCGGGACGCAACCACCCGCGGCGCGCAACGACTGGGCCATACTCGCACTGTTCGCGGCCGTCGCCGTGTTGTGGGCGACCGAGCCGCTGCATCACCTGCCGTCGGAAATCGTCGCGCTGATCGCGCTGGCGCTGCTGTTCGCGCCCGGCGTGCTGCGCTTCGGCTGGGCCGAAGTCGAACAGCGCACGATCTGGGGCACGCTGTTCCTGCTCGCCGGTGCGTTGTCGCTGTCGTCGGCGATCAGTGCGTCGGGGCTCGCAAGCTGGGCCGCCGATCACGTCTACGTCGCCGCGCGCGGGCACGGCTGGTGGCTCGCCATCGCGATCGTGATGCTCGGCACGCACGTGATCCGTATCGGCATGCTGTCCAACGTCGCGGCCGTCACGATGATCGCGCCGATCGCGCTCGCGCTCGCACCGCGCCTCGGGCTGCATCCGGTCGCGTTCACGATGCTCGTCAGCGATACCGACAGCTTCGCCTATCTGCTGCCGACGCAGATCACCGCCGGCGTCATCGCGTACAGCAGCGGCGCGTTCTCGACGGCCGATTACGCGAAGGTCGGCGCGGTGTCGGTGCTGATCGCGATCGTCTACGGCCTCTGCGTGATCGCACCGTGGTACGCATACATGGGCATTCCCGTCTGGGACGCGAGCGCGCCCTGGCCGTTCGCGCATTGACGCGCGCCGCCTTCCCTCGAAATCATTTTGCATTCCACAATGAACGCATCCCACGACGCCATCGATACCATTGACGCACGCGCCGCCGCGCTGCGCGACCGCCTGGGCTCGCACGTTGCGCCCGACGGGCTCTACGAACGCCACAAACGCCTGCCGTTCGCCGGACGCGTGCAATGCAACCTCACGCGGCTCGAAGCCGGCGAGTGGAGCGAAATCGTGCTCGACTACGAAGTCGGCTCGTCCGGCATCGCCGACGGCGGCTGGCTAAAGGCGACCTTCAAGTTCTATTCCGACTGGGCGCTGTTCCAGACGAGCGACCCGAGCGCCGCGAACTACATCAGCGCCGAGTACCACGCGGCGCCGCTCGTGCCGGGCCAGAGCCCGGCCACCGTGCAGGCGCTGAACGTGCGCTTCGACCAGAAGGGGCATGAGCGGCCGTTCCAGAAGGCCGTGATCGTCGACATCGTCGACGGCTACGTGAATGCCGGCGACCGGATCGTGATCCGTCTTGGCGACCGCCGCCGCGGCCCCGGCACGCGCGTGCAGACCTTCGCCGAAGACAACTTCCGCTTCCGGCTCTACGTCGACCCGCTCGGCACGTCGCGCTTCGTCGCCGTGCCCGGCGACGTGTCGATCGACATCCGTGCCGGTGCGCCGTCCGACGTGCTGCTGAACGGCCCGCGCTTCGTGCAGCCCGGCACGCGCGCACCGTTCCGGCTGTCGCTTCAGGACCGCTGGGGCAACGCGTGCCGCGATGTCGGCGGTCATGCCAGGGTCGTCGCGTACGATGCCCGCGGCGAGATCGTTTACCGGCGCGAACACGCGCTGCCCGATACAGGCTTTGCGAGTTGGGCGGTGGACGACCTGCCGGTCGACGCGGGCACGCTGCGCATCGTCGCCGACGTACCGGGGCACCCGGACGTGCGTGCGGCCGAAGCGTGGCTGACGGTCGATGCGTCGCTGCCCGTGCCGCGGGCGCTGTATGCGGACCTTCATGTGCACGCACATGACACCGTCGGTACCAACAGTCCGGAGTACAACGCGCGCTACGCACGCGACATCGGCGGTATCGACGTGCTCGGCTACACCGCGAACGACTTCCAGATCACCGACGAGAACTGGCGGCTCGGCGTCGACGCGGTCGAGCGCTTCAACGAACCGGGCCGGTTTGTCGTGTATCCGGTGCAGGAATGGTGCGGCAGCTCGACGGCAGGGGGCGACCACAACGTGGTGTTCCTCGGCGACGACCAACCGGATTTCCCGTACAACGCGCGCGGCGAGCACAATCGCACGCTGGTCTGGAACGAAGACATGAAGGGTCATGCGGTCGAACTCGGCCGCTGGCCCGTCGAGGAACTGTGGGATGCGTATGCGGACAATGCCGCGCAACATCTGGTCATGCCGCACGTGGGCGGTCGTCGTTATATCCCCGACTGGCATCATCCGGAGCTCGAGCGGCTCGTCGAGATCGCATCATCGTGGGGCCATTTCGGCTGGCTGTACCAGGACGTGATCGCACGGGGTTATCAGCTCGGCGTCGCGGCCAGCGGCGACGAACATCGCGGCCGGCCCGGCGGCGGCGCACCCGGCGTGCAGGTCTTCGGCGTGCATGGCGGGCTGACGGGCGTGCTGGCGCCCGTGCTCGATCGAAAGCACGTCGGCGCAGCGCTGCGCGCGCGCCGCACGTGGGCGACGACCGGCGAGCACAGTGCGCTGCTGGTGCGCTGCGGCGATCACCGGCAAGGCGACGCGTTTGCGCACGAAGGGCCGGCGCGGCTCGACTATCGGCTGCTCGGCCAGTCGGGCTGGGAATACGTGGCCGCGTATGATCACGATGGCTTGCTGTGGGAACGCAACCTGCACGCGGAACTCGGCTACGCGGAGCGGCTGGTCCGGGTCCGCTGGGGCGGTGCACGCATCCGCGACCGCTATCGCTGGGCTGCGTGGCGCGGCCGGATCCGGATCGTCAACGGCACGATTCACCGTTTCGGGTCGAACGGGTTCGAGCATGTCGAGGAGTCGGCATGGCGCACCGGCGCGACCGACATCGAGTTCCGCAGCGACACCTACGGCGACGCGGACAGCATCGAACTCGACGTCGGCAATCTCGCCGCCGCGACGATCGTGGTCGAGGGCACGATCGACAGCTTCGCGAAGGTCGGCGACCCGCTGGAACGCAATCCGTTCGTGCACGCCCCTGCGTTCCGTTTCGAAATCAGCGGCGCGGAGTTGCTCGCGCGCGAATCGGCGACACACGCACTCGGCGGCACGGAGCTTTTCGTCGCGGTCGAACGGCTGACAGACAAGCCGCTGCCCGTCGATCTCGCGGGCAGCATCGACGTGGCGCCCGACAACGCATCGTTCGGGTATCGCCCCGTCTATTTCTTCGGACGGCAGCGCAACGACAGCAAGGTATGGTCGTCGGCACAGTTCATCACGTTCGAGTGAGGCGTTTGCAGGCGTCGGTCATCTGACGCCTCGAACTCGATCACATTGGGCCGGTCAAGCTGTCACGACGCCAGCATTGCCGATCCGGCTAGCCGCGCGGCGGGTGTTGAAGTTCGCAGATACGGCTAACGGCGTCCGTTCGCGCGTTAATCTTGTTCAATGATTCGGATAATGCACTTATCCTGACAGGACGCCGGATGGCCCGAGCTCAACTTCTCTTGGCAGGCTGCATCGGACGTTGACGTTGACATAGCGAACTTCCGCGTTTGGCCGGTTTCCGCCCAACACGATCGGCTGTAGCCGACCCATAGGGGGCCTTCAATTTCCTCGATCCCGGTCGTTCGCGATCGACACAGTTCTGTCGCGTGTGCATCGACTCGTATCGGCCAATCACAGCCAAGCCCGCTTGTCAGACTAGACTGCGGGTCCCTCCGGTGGCTCTTCCCGGATGGCGACAGCGATTGCACTCCCGACAATCCCAATGATTCCGACGACTGGAACGACATCTAGCTTTTCGCCCCATACGAAGAAGCCGAAAAGCGTTGCCCAAATGATACTTGTGTAAGTGTAGGGCGCCAGTTTCGCAGCGCTGTCACGCCGGACTGCCACCGTAAATAAAATCTGGCCGACTGTCGCAAATATTGCAAGCAGCACTAAGATAAATAAGTCTTTGAGTGTCGGAGTCCTCCAGGCAAACAATAAAGAAACACCCGTAACGGCAGTCCCGAAGGCTGTGAAGAAAAGCACCGTAATGCTTGAGTCATCGCCAGCTTTGAGCTTGCGAATCTGAATCATAGAAAGAGCACCGCACAAAGCGCTCAGTAGCAACAGACCGGGGCCAAGGAAGTTCGACAAGCTGCCCTGAGGTCGGACTACTAGAAGGACCCCGACAAAGCCTACGGACGCGGCAACGGCATTTCGCGCGAGTAAGCGTTCCCCAAGCAAGAAAGGGGCGAGGACAACAACAAAAATAGCCTCCGAATAGACGATTGCCACTGCCTCGCTCAACGGCAGATACGGCAAGCCCGCGAAAAAGAGTCCTGAGGCACCGAGAAGCGTGAGTGCACGAATTGTCTGTCCGCGAAGGTCGATCCTTCGGATCCGAGGGCCAAGCGAACCACCATGAAGACTGGCGAGAACAGCCGGCACAATCCCGAACAGCATTCGGAAGAATGTCACCTCGTTAGCTGGATAGTTGAGGGCTACCGCTTTGCCCAGTGCATCGACGACCGCAAAACAAAACATCGAGACCAGTATCAGCGCAATTGTTTGATACTGGGCGGTGCGATCGGAGACTGCAACGTTGATGCGCATATTATCTCGGCAGTGGTAAGTCCAATGTGAGAAAGCGAATTGTCAACGATTCGGCGTTGCTTGTCCAAGAGCCGGTTCTGGCCGAACCCGGTCGAATGGCATCGCGGTAGCGTCGGACCGGCTGATGCCGCCCCTAACCCGTTATCTCATCCTCCGCGCCGTCAGCGACCGCCGACAAGCCACTCCTGGCAGCTGCCACATTGCTTTCACACGCTCGGCGTGTACGGCAGGCGCATGCACGGGGTGACTCAGCCGATGTTGACGCGCACGTTACGACAACTCGAACGTGACGGTCTTGTGCTCCGTCACGATTTCGATGAGGTGCCCGCTAGAGTCGAATACGAGTTATCCGACATGGGCATGGACCTGCTCGTTCGCGTGGTCCCGCCGTGGACCTGGATCGCCGAGAATGCGGACCGCTTCCGAGAAGCAAGGCGGATTTTCGACAACCATCACCGCGACGCGAACTCGTAGCTTTCCGGTTATTGATTTGTATTGCTTATTTTCCTGGCGGGAGACGGGTTCGAGTCTCTGAGTGAGCGGCTTATGGCGGTCGCACCTGTCGTACTTCGTCGCCTATCCATTCCAGCTAGCCGCACAGTCCAAGATTCGCGCTATCGCTGGCGTCTTGTTTCGGCTGACACAGGAAGACTGATTGTGATCGGGAAAAACAATCCTGTCCTGCGAATTCGCACTCAGCAGGTGACGCGAGCGCGAACACCGCCAAGGCCGGTGTTCAAATATTCGATGACAGCATGTATCAGAAGACCGGCAACGCCGGTCTCCTATGCATACGTCGCGGAATCCCCGGGCCAACACTTCGCAAGCGACTGCTCCGCCGCCGCGAAGCGGAAGTCGAAAGTCTTCACGCTCAACCGGCACTGCGCTCGATCAGGAACCGGTCGCGACGGCCGCCTTTGATCCAGGCCGGCTCGCGCCCGCGCCCGCTCCACGTCGCGCCGGTCTTCGGGTCGCGATAGCGCGGCGCCGACGCGCGCTTTCGCGGCACCGCTTTCGACGCGCCGCCGCGGCGCCCGAATATCTGTCCGGCGGTCAGGCCATATTCGGCGACCCGAGTGCGAATCTCCTGTATGACGGCCTCCAGTTCGGCGAGCCGGGCTTCCTCGACCTGCTTCAGCAGTTCATCGGCTTGCGCCTTCAATTCGCGATAACCGGGCATGCAACTTCTCCACATTCTGTTGGTGAAAAAACGAACGGCCGCGACGATGCGATCTCGTGAAACGGCGCGACCGGAACATCCATCCGATAAAGCCTGAAAACGGATCAAGCGCGGCCCGGCGCGTTTTCGGCGCGAAATTCACAAACCAGTTCGCCGCCGGCCGCGAGTTCATCGATCTGATCCAGCGTCAACGCGTCGATCGATGCGGCGATTTCATCCGAGATACCCAATTGCCGCTTGCCCTGTTCGTAGTCGATCCGCAATATGCGCTGCGCGAGCACGAGATACGCGCGGTTGAATTCCGCAATTGCATCGAAGATATCGCCCCGTCCGGTCATGACTGCTCCTGAGCCGACGGCGATCGTCGCATGCCGCACGCGCGGCGCCGAGACCGGCCGTCCAGTAATGGATGCCTGAATCTATGTCATGCGATCGACGTCATGCCGACAATTCCTAGATGGCATCAGACATATTCGAATTCGGCAATCTCAATTCGCGATTCGCCGTTCATCGCTGTCGGATTCAGCCTAGATTCGGTCTCCACTCGAAACGCGAACACTCATACGATGGTCGAACGACGCGCGAGTCCGGCTGCGCGAACGATATGGCACCGGCGCGCGACGATTGCATGCACGCATCGCCGGTTACCCTCGGCATTGTTGATGCCTGATCCTGAACGGATGGAATTCGAAAATCATGTTGAAAGTGACGAAAGCCGTATTTCCGGTTGCCGGTCTCGGCACGCGATTTCTGCCGGCGACCAAAGCCAGCCCGAAAGAAATGTTGCCCGTCGTAGACAAGCCGCTGATTCAATATGCGGTCGAGGAAGCGATCGACGCGGGCATCACCGAAATGATTTTCGTGACCGGCCGCAGCAAGCGCGCGATCGAAGACCACTTCGACAAATCCTACGAGATCGAGGCCGAGCTCGAAGCGCGCGGCAAGGAAAAGCTGCTGTCGCTGGTTCGCGGCATCAAGCCGAGCCACGTCGACTGTTTCTACGTGCGCCAGGCCGAAGCGCTGGGGCTCGGCCATGCCGTGCTGTGCGCGGAGAAACTGGTCGGCGACCAGCCGTTCGCCGTGATCCTCGCGGACGACCTGCTCGACGGCCCGACGCCGGTGCTGCGCCAGATGATCGACGTGTTCGATCACTATCACGCGTCGGTGATCGGCGTGGAGGAAATCGCGCCCGACGCATCGAAGTCGTACGGCGTGATCGAAGGCAAGCGCTGGGAGGACAACCTGTTCAAGCTGTCCCGCATCGTCGAGAAGCCGGAGCCGGCGCAGGCGCCGTCGAATTTCGGCGTGGTCGGCCGTTACGTGCTGAAGCCGAAGGTGTTCGAGCATCTGCGCGCGCTACGGCCCGGTGCCGGCGGCGAGCTGCAGTTGACGGACGCGATCCAGTCGCTGCTGTCCGACGAGCAGGTGCTTGCCCATCGCTACGACGGCACGCGTTTCGATTGCGGCAGCAAGCTCGGGTATCTGAAGGCGACGGTCGAGTTCGCGCTGCGGCACCCCGAAGTGGCCGCGGATTTCGAAAGCTATCTGGCCACCCGCATGTCTGCGCTGCTGGCCGCCTGACGGCGCGGCCATCACGAATCCGATCATGTGGGCCGCCGTCAGCGATCTCGGCGACGCGGCGCTGACGCTGCCGCTGGCCGTCGTATGCATCGCGTGGCTCGTGCGCTCGACGGCCGGACGGCATCGCGCGGCGTCGTGGGCGCTGATGCTCGCGGCCGGCATGGCGCTCGTCGGCGCGACCAAAATGCTGTACGCCGGCTGCGGTATCCAGATCCGCCCGATACATTTTCGTGTGATCAGCGGGCATACGATGCTCGCGTCCGCAGTCTGGCCGATGGTGTGCGTGCTGGCGCTGAGCGGTGGCATGCAACCGCGGGCGAGCGCGTCGCGAGCGCTGCCGCTAGGGCTCGGGCTCGCGCTCGGCGCGCTGATCGGCGTCGCGCGCGTGTTCGACGACGCGCACACGCCATCGGAAGTCGTCGCCGGCTGGCTCGTCGGCTCGGCGGTCGCGCTGGCATTCGTGTGGCGACACGGCACGCCGCGTGTCGACGCACGCTATCGCGTGCTCGTCGTCGGCTCGCTGCTGGCCGTGTCGGCCACCGCGTACGGGCGCCACGTGCCGATTCAGGAGGCGATAGAACTGTATTCGCCGTTCTTGTGCGGGCGATTCGCGTTTCAGCCGTGACGGCCGCGCCTGGACCGTACGCTGCGAACGCCCTCGCCGGCCTCCGGCACATCGCGCGCTCCGCCGACCCCGCCCGAAACGGACAGAATGCCGCCCGGATCGGACGGCCCGGCTCGCCCGACTGTCCAGTCGTCTATCCTCGGTCGCCGGAAGTGCTTCGTCCCGGACGACGAACGCACATTCCGCGTGCGACGCGGCGCGACACGATGCCCGCCCTCCCCGCGGGCACCTTGCCACGCGCCGCACGACCTCTCGCCGCGCGGCGCCGGCACGGCCGGCACGCAGCGGATCCGGAGCCTCCGATCGGGCACACGCATGTCGACCTTGCTCTTTTCAGCCAGCGTACTGTTCTTCTCGCTCAACGCGTTCAGCGTGCGGGCCACCTTCGCCGCGTATGTGCTGCTGTGCGCGCTCGCCTTTCTGCGCGCGCCGACGCTGATGAACCGGCAGCGCCATCTGTTTCCGGTGTGCACGTACTGGCTGATCAGCACCTGCCTCGCCTTCATCCTGTCCGCGTTCGGCGATTTCTACGTGAACTTCTTCATCAAGTTCGTGCTGATCCAGACGTACATCGCGTTGAGCTACTGGATGTTCGCCGGCGGCGTACTCACACGGGCATCGCTCGACACCGCGTGCAAGACGCTGATCTACGTGCATGCCGCGTTCTTCACGTTCCAGCTCGTCTTCTACCTCGGAACCGGCACCTTCATCGATTTCGACAGTTACGTGCGCGAAGCGGACTCCGAAGCGCTCTATGCGACCAAGGCGCTGTCCGACAGCCTGATTTCGATCCGTGCGCTGGGCCTGTATTCCGAACCGTCGTTCTATGCGATGACGGTCGTCCCGAGCGCGGTGATCCTGCTGCTGTCGAAGCGGCGCATCACGCTCGCGCCCGTCATCGGGTTCGCCACCGCGCTGCTCAGCTTCTCGGTCGCGTCGATGGTCGTCTGCGCGGCGCTGTGCGGGCTGCACGTGCTCACCGGGCGCGGGCGGCTGCGGACGCGGATCGCCGTCGTCGTCGTCGCGCTCGCGTGCGTGCCCTGGCTCTACGGCGTGTACGATCAGCGGGTGAACCAGTCGGTCGACTACGATGCGGTCGGCAGCCGGACGCTCGTGCTGACCGAGCTGACCGAGCGCGACGTCGTCGCGGGCGTGTTCGGCGGTGGCCTGTTCTGGGACGAGCGCAACAACGTCGGGAAAACGCACCTGCGCGGCTACCAGGTGCGGGACAGTTCGTTCTACGTCTACCTCGTGTTCGCCGCGGGCATCGCCGGTTCCGTCGTGTTCGGCGGTGCGCTTGTCATGCTGTTCCGCCGCAAGGGCCGGCGCAAGTATCTGCTTTATTTGCTGCCGATCCTGCTGTTCAAGTATCACGTGCTCTATGGCATGCTCTGGCTCACCATCCTGCTGTTCGTCGTGCTGGCCGACCAGGACGCGCCCAACCGGCGCGCGGTTGCCCGTCCCATCCCGAACCCATCCGGCGGCAAGCCGCTCGCGCACCTGACATGAACTCGCTTCGACCTGCCTCGACGTTCCGCGCGCTGAAACGGTCGACGATCGCGGCGCTATGCCTGGGTTGCATGGTGACGGCGGTTCGCGCGCAAACCGTGCCCGCGCCGCCCGGCGAGGTGATCGCGCACAGCCCGGCCGCCACGCGCGTCTATCTCGGCTCGCCGTCGCTGGCCGTGCTGCCGAACGGCGACTATGTCGCGAGCTTCGATACATTCGGCGCCGCGTCGGCGCAGAACCGGGTGTCCGTGTTCACGTCGCACGACAAGGGCACGACCTGGTCGAAGCTTGGCGATGTGCCGGACCAGTACTGGTCGTCGCTGTTCGTGCTGAACGGTGCGCTGTACCTGATGGGGACCAACCGCTCGATGGGCACGCCGACGATTCGCCGCTCCGAAGACGGCGGCGAAACGTGGACCACGCCGGTCGACGCGTCCACCGGGCTGCTGCCTTATGCGGGGCGCTACATTACCGGGCCGGTGCCGGTCCTCGTCGATCGTGGACGCGTGTGGCGCGCGTATGAAAGCGTCGAGGACGGCGACCTGCGTGCGCTGGTCCTGTCCGCGCCCGTCGATCACGACCTGCTCGATGCCCGCAACTGGCGCGCGTCCGCGCACCTGCCGTCGGACAAGCGTTGGCTCGACGGCAGGTTCCAGTCATGGGAAGAAGGCAACGTGGTCGGCCGGCAAGGCGCCGCGCCCGCCGTCGTGCTGCGCGTGAACACCGCGAACGGCCCGGAGAAGGCCGCGCTGGTGGCGACGGGCAACGACGGCCGCACGTTGTCGTTCGACCCGGCACGCGATTTCATCGACCTGCCCGGCGCCGGGAAGAAGTTCACGATCCGCTTCGATCCGCAGTCGAAGCAGTACTGGACGATCACGAATGCGGTGCCGAAGAGCGCCGGGCGGATGAACCTCGAACGCGTCCGCAACACGCTGGTGCTGCTGTCGTCGCCCGATCTCCGGCAGTGGACCGCGCGGCGCGTCGTGTTGCAGCACGCCGATCCGAAACGGCACGGCTTCCAGTACGTCGACTGGCAATTCGACGGCAACGATCTCGTCGCGGTGCTGCGCGTCGCGTTCGACGACCCGGAAGGCGGCGCCGCGAGCCAGCACGACTCGAATTTCGTCACGTTCCTGCGCGTGCGCCGGTTTCGTCAGGACGCGGCATCCGCCGCGCTGACGCAAAGCCTGCAATAGCGCACGCCGGTGTGCCGGCACGTCTCCCGCGCGCCGCCCCACGCGGCGGGCGCGGCCCGTTCGCTATTTCTTGAACACGCCGACGACGTCGCCGCCGTCGACCACCAGCAACGCGCCGATGCGCTGCTGCTGCATCAGCAGCAACGCATCCTCGACCCGCGTCCCGGGCCGTACCGTCGACGGCTCGATCGACATCATGTCGGCGGCCGTGCGCCGCAGCACGCCGTCCCCATGCCGCTCGATCGCGCGACGGATGTCGCCATCGGTCACGATGCCCCAGCCGGTGTCGCGCCTCACGATCGCGAGCCCGAGCCGGCCGCGCGTCATCGCGTCGAGCACGTCGAGCGTCGACGTCGCCTCCGTCACGAACGGCAGGTTGCCGCGCGCCATTTCGTCGTCGACCGTCGACAGCAGCCGGCGGCCGAGCGAGCCGCCCGGATGGAAGCGCGCGAAATGTTCCGGCTGGAAGCCGCGCGCCCGCATCAGCGTGACCGCCAGCGCATCGCCCATCGCGATCGTTGCCGTCGTCGACGCGGTCGGCGCGAGCTGCAACGGGCACGCCTCGCGTTCGACGCCGATGTCCAGATGAACCCGCGCGGCGCTCGCGAGCGTCGACGCCGGGTTGCCGGTCAGCGCGATCAGGTCGTTGCCGTTGCCGCGCAGGAACGGAATCAGCTTGATCACCTCGTCCGTTTCACCGGAATTCGAAATCGCGAGAAACGCGTCGTCCGGCGTCACCATGCCGAGGTCGCCATGATAGGCCTCGCCCGGATGCATGAAGAAAGCCGGCGTACCCGTGCTGGACAGCGTCGCGGCGATCTTCCTGCCGACAATGCCGGACTTGCCCATCCCGCATACGACGACGCGGCCGCTCGACGCGAGGACGATCTCGACCGCTTGCTCGAAATTCGCATCAAGCCGCGCGGCCACGCCGGCCAATGCCCGCGACTCGATCTCGAAGACCTGCCGGGCGGATTCAATATGGTTCTGTCGCATCATGGGTTTGCTGTTTGAGAAGGGAGACGACACGGGCGACGTCGTCGGGCGTATCGATGCCGGGGGGCGGCGCATCGGGCCAGCGCATCACGTCGATCGGCATGCCGAGCCACAGCGCGCGCAACTGCTCGAGCTTCTCCAGCTGTTCGAGTTCGCACGGTGCCGCGCTCGCCAGCGCCTGCAGCGTCGCATTCGCGTAGCCGTAGAGGCCGATGTGGCGCAGAAACCCGGTCCCGCTCGCACCGTTCGCCGCCGGCCGCCCGTCGCGGCAGAACGGGATCGCCGCGCGCGAGAAGTACAGCGCGCGGCCGTGGCGATCCACGACGAGCTTGACGATCGCCGGCTCGTCGAGCAGCGCGCCTTGCCCGACCGGGCAGGCGACCGTCGCGACACCGAGATCCGGCGCCGCGCCGCAAAATCCGGCGAATGCCCTCAGCAGCGCCGTCGGCACGAGCGGTTCGTCGCCCTGCACGTTGAGCACCGCATCGGTGTCGGGCCAGCCAAACGCCCGCGCGAGTTCCGCCGCGCGGTCGGTGCCGGACGCGTGACCGGTATCGGTCATCGCGAACCGGATGCCGCGCGCGTCGAGTACCTCGGCGATGCGTGCGTCGTCGATCGCGACGACGATGTCGGTATGGGGCAGCGCGCGGCGCACGCGCGCATGCACGCGGACGATCATCGGTTCGCCCGCCAGATCGACGAGCGGCTTGCCCGGCAGCCGCGCCGAACCGTACCGCGCCGGAATCACGACGCGCACCGTCCGCCTGTTATTGAACGACGTCATGACCGCTCCATTGTTCGAGCAACGGCCGGTATGCGTCGTCGAGCGACAGCCCGGCCTCCATCAGCAGATGCTCGGCCACCTCGCGCGCGACGCCGCGGCCGCCGGCCGCGCGCGCGACATGGTCGACGCGGGTGCGGACGAGCCGATGCGCATCGGCCGGCGCATACGACACGCCGACGCGTTCGATGACCGGGAGATCGTTCACGTCGTCGCCGACATACGCGACTTCATGATCGTCGACCCGTTGCCGCGCCTTGATGTCCGCATAACCGGCGCCCTTGTCGTCGCAGCCGCTCACGAGCACGTCGACGCCGAGTTGCGCCGCGCGCCACGTCAACGCGCCGCTGTGCTTGCCCGACAGGATGCCGGTGCGGATGCCGTGCGCGCGCAGCAGCGCGACCGCGACCCCGTCGTGCGCGTGAAAGCTCTTCATGCACTCGCCTTCGTGCGTGACGTGCAGCAAGCCGTCGGTCAGCACGCCGTCGACGTCGAACAGCACCAGGCGCACGGGCCCGCGATACGTCGCGCCGCTCACCGGACATCGAGCGGCGGGAGCCGCTTGACCAGGTCGTCCACCGCCTTCACCTGCTGCAGGAACGCGTCGAGCAGCGCGAGCGGCAGCGCGCTCGGGCCGTCGCAGCGCGCGCGGTCGGGGTCGGGATGCGCTTCGAGGAACAGCCCGGCCAGCCCGACCGCCATCCCGGCGCGCGCGAGGTCGAGCACCTGGCGCCGCCGGCCACCCGACGCAGCACCGCCCGGATCGCGCATCTGCAGGCTGTGCGTGACGTCGAAGATCACCGGGCAGTCGCCCGTCGTGTCGCGCATCTGGCGGAAGCCGAGCATGTCGACGACGAGATTGTCATAACCGAACGACGAGCCGCGCTCGCAGAGGATCACGCGGTCGTTGCCGGCTTCGCGGCACTTCGACACGATGTGCTCGACCTGCGTCGGACTCGTGAACTGCGGCTTCTTGATGTTGACCGCGTTGCCGGTCCGCGCGATCGCGACCACCAGGTCGGTCTGGCGCGCGAGGAACGCCGGCACCTGCAGCACGTCGACGACCTGCGACACCGGCCCGGCCTGCCAGGTTTCATGCACGTCGGTGATCACGGGCACGCCGAACCGGCGCTTGACCGCGTCGAAAATCCGCAGCCCCTCGTCGAATCCGACGCCGCGATACGAGTGGATCGACGAGCGGTTGGCCTTGTCGAAGGACGCCTTGAACACCAGCGGAATGCCGAGACGGCGCGTGACCTCGACGAACGTCCCGCAGACGTCGAGCGTGAAGTCCAGGCTTTCGAGCACGTTGAGGCCGCCGAACAGGACAAACGGCAAGTCGTTGCCGACGGTGACATCCGGGGTGAGGGTTACATTCATACGGTTCTCCACGAAATGGGGGTTGCTGTCGTTAGCGGGTCGCCCGTGCAGCATAGAGCGGCACGAGCTCGCCCAACAAGCGCGCCTCGGCGAAGCGGTGCCGCGCCTCGCCGCTCGCCCGCCGTGCCAGCTCCCGGCGCAGCGCGCCGTCGCCGGCGAGACGCTCCAGCCACGCGACCGCGTCGGCGGCCGACGCGTAGATCACACCGGTCTGCAGATGGCGCACGACATCCACATTGCCGGCGCACCCGGACACGACGACGGGCCGCCCGGCCAGCATCGCCTCGATGACCGACACCGGCATGCCCTCCCACGACGACGTCGACAGGTATACGTCCGTGCCGGCAAGCCGCCGCGCGACCTCGTCGTGCGGCAACCATCCGGTCACCTCGACGCCCGCCTCGGCCAGGCGCGCCTTCGATGCATCGTCACCGTCGCCGATCCAGACGAAGCGCACGCCGCGCGCACGCAGGCCGTGCGCGATCTGCGCGAACAGCGCCGGATTCTTTTGCGCGCGAATGCCGCCGACCGTCACCACGCGCAGGGGGCCGCCGGCCGGCCGGCCGTCGTCGCCCGCCGGTACCGACGACGGCCGGTCGATTACCGCATTCTCGACCACCACCACCGGCTGGCGCAGCCATGCGCGGATCGCCCGGCCCTCGCTTTCCGAGCATGCGACGTACAGGCATTTGCGCACGCATGCGACCCATTCGAGACCGACGAATGCCAGCCGCTTCACGCCGGAGATGTCGCGGCGCATGAACGAGATGCAGTGCGGGCTGTAGAAGAACGCCGCTTTCGGCAGCGCGAACAGCGTCGACAGCCGCCCGAGAAAGCCGGCGAACGACGAGTGCAGGTGTACGACGTCCGGGCCGATCTCGTTGAGCGTCGCGCGCAGCCGGCCCGCGGTCCGCAGCAGGCCCGCGCCTTTCATCTGGACGTGGCGCAGCGACACCCGCTTGTCGAACATCGCGGCAAGACCGGGCGGCGTATCGGGCCGCACCGAGTAGACGACATGCACGTCGTGGCCTTCGCATGCCAGGCGATTCGCGATCAGGCACACCATCGACAACGTGCCCGTGGCGCTGGATTCGACCATGTGGACGATCTTCATCGGAATCCGTTCCATGAGGGATGAGCCGCCGCGCTGACGGCGAATGACGTCGTCAGGCACCCGGACGGCGCCCCGCGACCGCATCGATAAACGCGAGCACGCCCGAGCGCTCGATCACGCGGCCCCATTCGAGCGACTGCATCGCCGCCGGGTCGGGCCGGATCGCCCGGACCCGCGACAGCGGAAACAGTTCGTCGAAGATCGCCGCACCGGTGACGTGGCACTGGATGCCGAGTTCGTGCGCGGTGCGCACGTTCGACGGCGCGTCGTTGCAGATGATCTTCTTGCCGAGCGACGCGTACTCGAGCAGCTTCGTCGGCGTCTGGAAGCAATGCGGCCGGTGATACGGAAAGAAGCACACCGCGTATTCGCTGTCGCGGACGATGCGCAGCGCGTCCGGTTGCGGCACGCGGCCGACGAAACGGATACCCGGCGTATCGACGAACGCCGCGTGGATCTCGGGCTCCGGCTGGCCGACCAGCACGAGCGTGTCCGACGCGTCGCGACGCGCGTCGCGATAGGCGGCCAGCACCTTCTGAAAACCGCGTTCGCGGCTCATTTCGCCGATATAGCAGAACCTGGCGGACGGCATCGGCGCGACACCGGCGCCGCCCGGCGCGACACGGTCGCTCCCCGCCTCGGCCGGCGCGAAGATCCAGTCCGGCACGCCCATCGGCAACAGCAACGTGCGCACGCCATCTCGAAACGCCATCGCGTCGCGCATCTGCTCGTTCTGGAAGATCCGCAGATCGGGCCGCACGTTCAGCACGCGTTTCACGCCATCCTTGACGGCCGCGAGCCGGCCGACCGACAGCGACCGGTAATCGTGAATCACGAACCGCGCGGGCGGCAGCGTGCGATAGAAACCCATGATGCACCACAGGATGCAGACGTCCCGATCGGGAAAGCGCGCATATGCGTCGATATCGCCGTCGAATACCTCGAACCCGTGCTTCCCCAGGCGGCTGCGGTAAGCGGCTATCTCGGGATAGTTCGCCTTGCCGGGATGCAGAATGAACACTTTCATGTCGGTTCCTGTTCGTTGTCGAGAATGCGCGCGGGGACGCCGACGGCCACGCAACGGTCGGGCACGTCACGCAACACCACCGCGCCCGCGCCGATCCGCACGCCGTCGCCGACCCGCACCGCGCCGAGCACGACGCTGTGCACGCCGAACTCCACGTGATCGCCGATCGTCGGCACGCCGCCGAGCGTGCCGTCCTTCCGGATCGTGTTGCCGATCGTCACGCCGTGCCGCAGCGTGCAGTAGTCGCCGATCACCGCGTAGCCGTTGATCACGAGGCCGGTGCCGTGATAGAGCGCGAGCCCCTTGCCGATCTTCGTCTTCACCGGAATCTCGATGCCCATCAGCCAGTCGCACAGCACGATGTAGAGCAGGATCAGCGGCGCGCCGGCCAGCAGCGTGAACCGGCTCCGGCACGCGAGGTAGTGCACGACGCGGTAGAAGATCACCACGCTGCGCGTCTTCACGAACGCATTGCGGCGGCAGTCTTCGGCGATCGCCTCGGCGGTCTGTCGCAACGTGACGCCCATGTCAGTGCCGCCTCTCGAACACGCGCCGGGCCGCATCGGCGGGAATGCGCGCGGCGCCGAAGTAGTCGATGCCGTCGACCAGGAACGAATGGATGTACTTCAGCAGCCGCTCGCGATCGAACTCCTTGTAGAAACAGCGGCCGAGCGACACCACGCGCTTGCCGTACAGCATCGCCTCCAGCCCGACCGTCGAATTGATCGTGACGACCGCATACGCGTGCCGCAGCAGGTCCGTCGTCGGCGACGTGACGATTTCGAAGCGATACGTCTCCTGCAGGCGCACGATCGCTTCGATCTCGGCCGCATCGGTTTCGGCCGGATGCAGCTTCACGAACAGGTCGGCGCTCTCGTTCGCCGCGAACGCGAACGCACGGCGGATCGCCTCGATATTGTCGACGTCCGAATGCAGCTTGATTTGCGTGTCGCCGGATACCTGCAGCGGCAGGAACACATAGCGGCTCGTCGCCAGCGCGTCCGCCGACATGTACGTGGCCTGGCGCGGCGCCGGCATCCCGTTGCGCGCCCGCACGCTCGTCAGGCGCCGGCGGCCGACGCCGCGGCTGACCACCTTCATCACGTAGTTGGTCGCCGACATGGCCTTGCGCGCGAACGACGTTCGCGCCTGCGGCAGCGGCATCTGCTTGTAGCGCTCGTAGGCCGACAGCCAGCGCGCATGCATGTGCTCGTCGGGCAGCGGCAACCGATCGATGCTCTCGGGGTGGCGGCTGATCGTCGACAGCGCATTGACGCCCAGCGAATCGACGAACAGCTTGCCCGGCAGGTTCGAGATCTCGATGAAGCGGGTCGCGACACCGTACACCGTGCACGCCTGCCGCACCGCGCGGCACACCAGTTGCTGTCCGTTCCACATCACGCACTGCTCGATCCGCAGGCCGCGCAGCACCTCCGATGCGATATGGAAGATCGCCGCCGACTCGCGCTTCGCGCGCGCCTCGGTCATCTGCCCGTTCAGTACCTCGATCGACAGCGGGTACGGCGTGCGGTCGGCCGCGTGCCCGTCGGGCACGTCGATCGGCATCAGCCGGTTCAGGTACACCGAGCGATAGCCGCTCAGCAGCAGGCCGAGATGCGCGACCGGCTCGCTCGTCAGGAACGCGAACTCGTATTCGTGCCGCACCGCGCTCACGAGCCGGGTCGCGAAGTAGTAGCGCTCGAGGGAATCGATGACGATCAGGATCATGGTGTGCTCATTCGTCGTTGCGGCGATCTCACGCCAGCGCGCGGGATCGGGACAGGTTCGTGTCGAGGACCCGGTACGTGAGCGCGATGCCGGCTGCCATCAGCGCCGCGCCGGTCAGCGAAAAAACCTGCACGCTCGCCGGGGCCGACAGGTTCATCAGCCGCGCGATGCCCAGCGCACCGGACAGGCACACGCCGCAGGTCAGCTGAAACAGGAAATCGACGCGCTGCGCGCGCGTCGCGAGGAAGATCTGCGACAGCGGCACGTAGATCAGCTGCAGCGCGAACAGCGGCATCAGGCTGTGATAGAACCCGACCGAGCCGTGCCAGCTCGGGCCGAAGAACCGGTTCACGAGCGGCGCGAACAGCAGCAGCCCGCCGGCCATGTACACGACCGCGAGCACCGCGAGCGCGCGGGCGTAGGTCCGGTACACGCGCAGCACGGTCGTGCCCGCATCCGGACGCGCCATCGCACCGATCGCGTCACGGCGAAACACGCCGCCGACGCTCTGCGCGATCAGCGACACCGGAAAGAAGCCGAGCCGGTACGCAGCCGCGAAGTAGCCGGCGCTCTGCGCGTCGAACCAGTGCGGAATCGCGATCGACAGTGCGTAGGTCAGCACCGACGCGCACAGCGTCGACGGCAGGATGTACAGCGCGAAACGGCGGTTCCTGACGAAGAACGCGCGCGACAACCTGAACGCGTACCCGGCGCGATAGCCGGAAAACAGAATGGCCGCGGCCATCACGATCGACACCGCCGCGGTCGCCCACGTGTACAGCGCGAACACGTCGACCCTTCCGCACGCTGGGCAGGCGAGCGACAGCACGAGGCCCGCGAGGAACATGCCGTTGACCACCACGCGCGACAGCGCGATCCAGCCATAACGCCTGAGGCTGTTCAAATAGGAACCGGCGGCCAGTTGCACGAACGTGGCCAGCGCATAGACGGCGACGAGAGAGAGATCCCGGCGCCCGGCGACGGCAATCACGACGCCGAACGCCGCGGTCACGACCAGGCTCAGCGCCGTCACGTTGACGAACGCGTTGAACGACTCGCCCGGCCTGTCGTCGACGCACGCGAGTTCGTAGCGGAACGCGAGCAGCGTGCCGACGAAGGTCGCGAGCGCGAGCAGATAGTTGAAATGGCCGAGCGAGTCGGGCCCGAAGCGCCGTCCGATCACGAAGATGCAGGCGAACAGCGCGATCTGGCCGAGCACGACGCCGGCAAGCGACACGATCGAATCCCGTGGATTGATCATCTCGCCTCCGTGCGCGATGCGCGGCCGGATACGCGGGCCGGGCCGCCGGCGGTGGTGGGCGCGTCACGCATCCTGCGCCCCGTATTCATACGCGACGTAGCGGTACCCGCCGTACTTCGACCCGTATCCGTACTGCCCAAGCCGCGGGTTGACGCCGTTGAAGATGACGCCGCTCAGGCGGACCCCGTTCTGCGCGAAGCGCTTCACGGATTCGCCGATCTCGCCGAGCTTCGTCTTGCCCGCCATCGTGACGAGCAGCGCGGTGCCGGCGACCGCGCCGAGAATGCCGGTATCGGGCACGGCGAGCACCGGCGCCGAGTCGATCACGACGATGTCGTAGCGTGACGACAGGTCGTCCATCAGCGCCGCAAGATTGCGGTTCAGCAGCAGCTCCGCGGGGTTCTTCGGCATCGTCCCGGTCGAGATGAAGTCGAGACCGTCGACCACTTCGCGGTGAATCACGTCCTCCACGCGCGCGCTGCCGGCGATCAGCTCCGTGAAGCCGCGCCCGCGCGGAAAACCGAGATAGTCATGCAGCCGGCCCTTGCGGATGTCGCCGTCGATCAGCAGCACGCGCTTGCCGGCGCTCGCCATCACGACCGCGAGGTTCGCCGACAGGAAGGTCTTGCCGACGCCCGGCGTGGGGCCCGCGATCAGCACGATGTTGTTCTTCGCCTCGAGCATCGCGAACTGCAGCGCGGTGCGCAGGCTGCGCAGGCACTCGACGGCCGGTTCGTTCGGGAAGTCGATCGACAGGATCGACTTGTGGCCGCGCTTGCGCGCGGCCTCCTCGGCCAGGTCGCGCTGATGGTCGCTGATCGGCACCGTCGCGTACACCGCGAGGCCGAGACGGCGCTCGATCTCGTTGTGATCGGAGATGCCATGGAACAGCATCGAGCGCGTGATCGCGGTGCCGCAGCCGGCGAGCAGCCCGAGCAGCAGCGATGCGAGCGCGACGAGCGCCTTCTTCGGCCGCACCGCCACTTCCGGTACCGCCGCCGTGTCGACGAGGCGCACGTTGCCCGTCTTGCCGGCCTGCACGAGTTGCAGCTGCTGCATGTTGTTCAGCAACGCGGTGTAGAGGTCGGTGTTGACCCTCACGTCGAGCATCAGCCGCACGGTATCCTGCTGCAGGTCCGGCAGGCGCCGGATCTGTTGTTCGGCCGTATTCCGATAACCGTTCAGCGCGGCGATCTGCTCGTCGATCACCGCGACGCTCGGATGCCGCTCGGTGAAGCGCGACATCAGCTCCTGACGCTTCTGTTGCAACTCGAGCAGGCGCGTCTTCGCGTCGGCGGTCTGCGCCAGCGCGAGCTTCGCTTCCTCGGTGAGGTCGACCGTGCCGTGCTCGTTGCGCAGCTTCGTCAGGCGCGCCTCGGAATCGGTCAGCTGCTGCTTGAGCTGCGGCAGTTGCCCGCTGAGAAACTCGAGCGACTGCGCGGCCTCCGCCGACTTCCGCTCGATGTTCTGCCGCACGTACTGGCGGCCGATCTCGTTCATCGTGTCGCTGACCCATTTCGGGTCGGTGTCCTGCAGGCTGGCGACGACGACGTCCGATTGCTTCACGCGCTCCTGCACGTTGAGGCGATCGCGGATGTCCTCGATCGTCTTCAGCCGCGAGTTGCGCACCAGCACGAACGCGGCGCCCGGCTTCGCGGCGATCGACGCGACCAGCAGCGTGACCGGCCCGC
The DNA here is from genome assembly GCF_017104685.1 of Burkholderia sp. Tr-20355. NCBI lineage: Bacteria > Pseudomonadati > Pseudomonadota > Betaproteobacteria > Burkholderiales > Burkholderiaceae > Burkholderia > Burkholderia sp. Tr-20355. The sequence goes on from NZ_JAAGPK010000073.1 coordinate 26,019, forward strand.
GCGGCGAGCTGAAATGCTCGAGCGTGCCGACCGTGCCCTCGACCGGCGCATCGAAATCGCCGCCTTCGAGCCGGTAGCGCTTGCCGCCGAGGTTCGTCAGCGAGAACGCATCGCCTTCGTTCTTGCGCGGCACGTCGAAGCGCGGCACGTCGATGTGCTCGCGGCCCCATGCGTAGCCGCCGAACCCGGCCAGGCCGGGGTCGGACAGGCCGTCGGCATGGCGCGCGATCCAGTCGCCGATCAGCGGAAAGCGCTTCGGCTCGGCGTCGATGAACAGGTTGAGCTTGTCGACCGCGCGTTCGACGACGAGGCGCGACGCGAGGATCTGCTGCTCGGCGGCGGCCGAGGACTTCACGTCGAACAGCGCGGAGACATCGCCGAGCAACGACTTGGCGGCCGACGTGTCCGGGCTGTCCTCGACCTGGACCATGATGTTGGCTTCGAACACGGGCTTGCCGAGCATCGCATACGCGAGGCCCGCGGCCAGCAGCACGCACGTGATGATCGCGATCAGCCAACGGCTTTCCAGCAGGATGTCGAGCACCGCGACGAAGTCGGTCTCGCTGCCGTCTTCGGCGGTGGGCTGCGGCGGGGCGGAGGGTTGGGTCATGGCAGCGACGGGAGGCATATGGGGTTTCATTGGGGCATCGACCTGCGGCCGCGTCAGACGATACGCAGGCGCTTCGACCACTCGGACACGCCGAGCTCGATCAGCCGCGCGCAGCGTTCGAACACGAATCGGGGCTGGCGGTAAGGGTCGTGCACGTCGAAATCCGTGTACTCGCCGAGACGGAACACGCGTCCCCGCACGAACGGGAACTGGTTCTCGAGTGACGTCCGCTGGCGACGGTCCATCACGAGGATCAGGTCGGCGTCGGTACACAGCGAGCGGCCGATCTGCTGCGCGCGATGCGTCGACACGTCGAAGCCGCGCATCCGCATGACGTCCTGCGCATACGGCGCGGCCGGCATGCCGACCAGCGCGTTCAGGCCGGCGGACGCGATGCGGCGCCCGGGCATCGCGTCACGCAGCATCGCTTCGGCCATCGGGCTGCGGCAGATGTTGCCCTCGCAGACGATCAGGATCGATTCCATCACTTGGTCGCAATCGCCGCGGTCAGGCCGGCGTTGATGGCCGGCAGCAACAGGCTGAGCACACGGCTGAAGCGCACCAGCCCGTTGCCGTCGACGTACACGACATCCTGCGGCTTCAGCTGGAACTGATTCGCCAGCACCATCGCGACCGGCGAGCGCGCGTCGAGGTGATAGACCTGCGGCTGCTCGTCCTGCATCCCGCGCACCACGTAGACCTGCGCCGCATCGGCCGTGTTCGCGTTCAAGCTGCCGGCCTGCGAGATCGCCTCGCTCAGCGTCAGCCGGCCATTGCGCATCGGCAACGCCGTCACGGGCTTGTTGACCTCGCCCATCACGAACACGCCGCTCTCGTCGCGCGGCAGCACCCGCACGAGATCGCCGTTGCGCAGCACGATCGTCGACGGGTTGCGCCCCTGCTCGGCCATCTCGGTCAGGTCGAGCCGGCGTTCGACGCCGTCGCGCACGAGCACGACGCGGCTCTGGTCGGCTGACGCCGCGAAGCCACCGGCCCGCCCGATCGCGTCGTACAGCGTCATCGGGATGTCGTTGACGGGTTGCGAGCCCGGCGTATGCACCTCACCCTCGATATACACCTGCTTCGCGCGGAACGATGCGATGCGCACCGTGACTTGCGGATTCCTGAACGTCTTGTCGAGACGCCGCGTGAGCTGCGTCTGAACCTGCTCGGCCGTCAGTCCGGCCACCGGCAGGCGCCCCGCGAACGGGAACTGCAGCGTGCCGTCCTGGTCGACGACGAAGCCCGGCGGCGCATCGGCCGGGCGCGGCGCGGCCTGCGCCGGCGCGCCGAGCGCCGCCGCGAGTTCGGGGTGATCCCAGACGACGATCTGCAGCACGTCGCCGCGCCCGATCGTGTAGGCATCCGGCGACCCGACGACATCGCGTGCTTCGCCGCGCGTACTGCGTTCGGTGTCGCGCATGCGCCGGATCAGCGACAGATCGATGTTCGTGATCGACACCGGCAGCACGGTGCTCTCCGCCTGCGCGGCCACGCTTTGCAACGGAATCGACGTCGGCTGCTGCATGCGCATGCCCGGCGCGATGCCGCACGCGCCCAGCAACGCACACAGCGGCGGGATCATCACGAGCGAACCGACACGCATTGGCCGGCGCGGCGCGATCGCGCGCGCCGACTCCATTTGACGCAACCTCTGCATTACACCCTCGCACTCTTTTAATTTGAAATTTCACCGGTCGCCCCGCGTCGTGTCGAACGCGAGTACAGCACCCCTGTCGAGACCGGACATGCTTGCCGCCACTGCTCACTGCCGAACCCCGCCGCGCCTGCCACGGTGACGCGCCGCCGCCCATCCTTCGCGACGTGCGCGCGGCAGCGGCTAATACGCGCCCGATCCGCGCACCACCACGTTGATCGTCCGCAACAGGATGCCGATGTCGCGGCGCAGCGACCATTCGCGCACGTAGGACACGTCAAGCGACACGCGCGTCGAATAGTCGGTGTCGTTGCGGCCGCTGACCTGCCAGAGTCCGGTCATCCCCGGTTTCGCCATCAGGTAGTAGCGCACGTCGGTGCCGTAGCGTTCGAGTTCCGCCTCGACGATCGGTCGCGGCCCGACGAGGCTCATGTCGCCCTTCAGCACGTTCAGCAGCTGCGGCAGTTCGTCGAGACTCGTCTTGCGGAGCAGGCGTCCGATCGGCGTGATGCGGACATCGTTCTTCAGCTTGAATTCGCGATCCCATTCCGCGCGGGCGTCGGCATCGCGCTCGAGCAGTGCCTTGAGCACCGCATCGGCGTTCGTCACCATCGAGCGGAATTTCAGGCACTTGAAGCGCCGGCCGTCGCGGCCGACGCGCTCGTGCCCGAAGATCGCCGGGCCGCCGTCGCGCCGCACGATCCACGCGATGCCCAGCAATACCGGCGCCAGCATCAGGAGCAGCAACGACGCGCACACCAGGTCGAAGCCGCGCTTGACCAGGCGCTTCACGCGCCCCACCGCGCGGTGGCCGATCTCGCGCTGGCCGCGCAGGTCGGCGCGCGCGATGGCCGCCGCACGCATCCGATCGCCGGCACGCTCGATCATTCCGAAGAGCGCAAGCGTCAGCGCACGGAACGCGATCAGGCCGATCCCGCTGGCGAGCGTCCAGTACACGAACCACTCGCTCGACAGCACGTGCGCGCGATGCAGCATGTACAGCAGCGCGGTGCTCACGCCCTGCACGACGATCCACGCGAGCACGGTTCGACCAAGCACGTGCAGTGCCGAACGCGTGCGCGCCGCGTCGTAGATGCCACAGGCGGGAAATACCGACAAGGCCAGCGCGGCGGCAAACGCGACGAGCGCGCCGTCGAACAGCGTCCCGCGCGCGCCGCCGGTGGCACCGATCAACGCGGGAATGAACGCGCCCAGCACGATCAGCCCGATATCGGTCGCTCGATTGATCAACGAATTCATTGATATGAACTCCTAATTTTCAGTCCAGCATCCATCCGCGTTCCGCACCGGCACTTCACGTCAAAACTCATGGCGCCGCGAGGCGGTCATTCCGCTGTGCCGCGGCACGCTGCGGTGCGCTCGCCGGTCAGCGTGCCCATCCGTGTGCCCGTCGGAATGTCGTCACTTCCGTGTTTCCGCAGTGCATCATATTCATCGCGACTCGCGCATTTATCGCTTGCGTCCGAATTCGCCTTGTTGATGGCCGATGGAATCAAGGGTGAATCCATGCCGGATTTATCCGATCGCCCTCACGATTGTCCGGATAACATTCCGTGCGAAATGACGCACGTCTTTTCAGTGATTCTCGAATCACGACCGCTACGGCACTACGCCGCCTCCCGCCAATGCAGGATTCATGTTGCCGATGCCATTCGCCATGCCAGACGGCGATTTCATCGCCGGGTGCCACGCGGAACAGACGAGCGAGCATCGGCGGTCAATCTCCGCGCGAATGCTGGTTCGAGGAATAAAAAGGCCTGCACGGTGCGCTCACGAACACACGGCAGGCAAAATTCCGAGGAGTACCGGGGTGCCGCCTCCTCGAAAGGCCAGTCGATAACCTAATCGAGCGGATACGCGGTTCGGGCGGCGGGTGTCGGACGGCGCCACGATTGTGGCCGAATCCGCCTTCGTCGCGCGTCGATCCACCGATATAAGAATTTTGCAGTACGAATCGAGCGCCCTGTCATTCGAATGAAATACCGTTCATCCGGAAACTCATTACGCCCGGCACGATGAATTGACGTATCGGCTTCGAGTGACGAAAGGCACGCTCGCGACTACGATGTCGCGTTGTTCATCCAGCTGCTCAGATCCGACGCATACAGCATTTCCGCCGAGGCTTCGCCGCCTTTTCGAGCAGCGGCCCGATACTCGGTTGGTGAAGTCTGCAAGTGCTGGCGAAACAGCTTGGCCATCCGGTCGCCGCTGCCAAGGCCGGTTCGTCTCGCGACCTTATCGGCCGGCAGGTCCGTTTCGATCAGCATGCGACAGGCCTTTTCAAGGCGGATTCTCAACACGAACTCGGTTGGCGTCACACCGATCTCGTTCTTGAATCGCCGGAGGAAATTGCGCTCGCTCATCGCGGCGGCCTGCGCCTCGTCCGCGATGGAGATCCGATTCTCGCTGTTAACGCGCAGGTGATGGGCCGCGCGTCGGATCAAGGTGCTGGCGCGCGCGACACGAGCGCCGAACAGCACGTCGGTCAGCTTGCGGTTCGCACCGGATACCATGCACGCCACGATTTCCTGCGCGATTTCGTAACCCATGTCCACGCGCACGATCGACAACGCGTCCGAGAACGGCCCGTCGTCTTCGTCACCCGCACATTCGATGTCGTCGCGTCCGAGGTGCGAAGCGCCGTCGTCGTCCGCCGACGGCAACACCTTCTCGGCCTCCTTTTGCGCCAGGTGAATCTGCGTCAACAGCTTCCGGCCGCCACCGCTGCCCCTGACCACGCGCGCGCGCTGATGCGCGTGCCTGAGCCACGCGATCAATTGCTCGTCGAGAGCATCGATCCCACCCTCTCCGCTCAGGACGAACATCGCGTGAACCGTGCTTGCATCGAGCATGCGGGTGGCGTCCGTCCAGATTCCGACACCGGACGACGAACGAACCGGGCCGCCATGGATCGAATAAAGCCGCAATTCGTAGTGGTCGGCGAATGCGCCCTCGGCCCGACCTAGCTGATTGGCGAGTTCGAACACTGCCGCCAGCTTGCCCATCTGCATAATCGAAAAACCCTCGAGCAATAGTACGATTACGCTTACCCGTTGATGCCCGGTTCCGGAGCCTCTGCCACGATTCACGCTTAACCCCGCCGACGAATGATTCGATACTGTTTGCATCTTGCGGCCCTTTAACAATTTCTTACATTTCTTGATTTCTGCGCCGCATCATATGCGGCTGGGATTGTTAGCCGATTTATCAATGTCCGTTTCCGCCGTGTTGTTGTCGGAATCAATCAAGCCCGTGATGCGACCCTGTTTATTGACAATAGCCGGATGGAATGTGAATTAATTCTCAAAATTCGATAGAAAATTGACGCTAGTCATCGACAGCGGATATCGATCGGGATAACGGGAAACTTACCGGGCTCAGGATAATTGCGACGAAATTCGGGCCGCCCGGTGCATGACGCCCGTGAGCCGGTGGATCAGGGCTGGATGAGGGAAGATGTTTCGGCGACCGCATGGGTGTGCGGACCACCGCAAATTCGGGCAGTTGCCTCGATTATTCGTGCACCTCGGCGTCACGTTCAAATCGATGTCGCGTGCACGGGTCCCGGGTGTAATGCAGACGGCAATCGATGTAATCGTGTGAGCCCTGATCGGAAATTGCTGAACACGAATGGGTGGTGCGAAGTACGATTTGTATTCGCTTCGATATCGAGGCAAACGTTCGCGACGGACATATTCATCCGATGTCATTGGAAATCCACGCAGTATCCCGTGCTGTATCGACGCTCGAATAGCGGTGCAATTACCGAATATTTCGAAACGGTGCCACGCAAACGTTTCGTTAAATATGGATATACCCCTGACGGGCGCACCAAATTGATGCAGCAATGTCGCGCCGACGCCCTATTCGACATATCGACGTCGCCGGAGAGCGGCAAAATGCGACGCGTTGCGTTCGGACTCGTTTCGACGCTATTGGCACAGCTCGCGGCGTGCCACCGCGCCAAAGCCAATGTGCCTGCAGGCAGCGTGGCACACAAATTGACGGGATGGCCGGGCAATTCGTGAATACGATGACACGCGACCACGTCGCCTTCACGGCAGAAACCTGTCGTGGCGCCGGCAACGACGGATTCGATGCCGTTGTCCGACCGTATGAACGCGGTCGTGTCGCGACAGCCAGTACGTCACGATTGGCGTTCCGGCCATGCGTTCGCATCAGGCGAGCCGGATAGAGGCATGTAGACCGTTTCGACATCCCGAACAAGAGGCTTGCAAAAGGCGGCGGGGCCATACATGCACGAAAAGCGTGAAATCGGCAAACCCTGCGGTCGGCTTTGCCTTCGGAGCGACCCGCATCCTGTACCGCCGGCAACCCGTTTTGCCCCGCCGGGCCACAGACCATCACCTGTAACCGATCGCTCCCCGCGATCACGCGATGCGACGGAGCGTCCGAGAAGGCAGCCCGCGCGTCCGGGAATTTGTCGACATTGCACAACGGAACTCGACAGACCGCGCCATCCGTCAGGTGCTTGCCGTTCTCAGGCTTATTCGCGATGCGGGTGACGCTGGACAAACATCAGCAACGCTTCACGGAAATGCGACGCGGCGGGGTTTTGCAAATCATGCCGGGTGACCAGATGCAACGGCGCGCGAAACGCATGATCGCCGGCCACACGGCAATAGCGCACGCTTTCCTGATGGTAACGTTGCATCGACGCCGGAACGAGCGATACGCCGCCGCCCGCCGCCACGAGATTGATTGCCGTCACCATGCGCGGCACCTCTTCCGCGACGTGCGGCTCGAATCCCTTCGCCTGACAAGCGCGAATGAAGTCCGCGTACATGCCGGGCGCACCCGGCCGACGCACGAAGATGAACGATTCGTTCGCGAGCTGTTTGAGCGACACGGAACGACTGCTGACCAGCCTGTGCCCCACCGGCAGCACCAGCAACATGCGTTCTTCGGCGAGGAGTTCGAAGCGTAGGTCAGCGGGCGTTTCGACCGGTTTGCGGAGAATGGCGGCATCCGCGCGGCCGTTCAACATCATTTCGATGATCTCCGCCGCATTCACCTCGCTCATCTCGATCGAAATCTCGGGGTACATGTCACGAAAATTGCGAATAGCGGTAGGCGTAAGGGGGTGAAACGCCGCCGAACTCGTGAGCGCGATACGCACCGTGCCGATCCGGCCTTGCGCCACTCGGCGCGCATGGACGACGGCGTTGTTCAGTTCGAGCAGTACCGTACGCGCGCGTGCGGCGAAGATCTCGCCGGGCGCCGTCAACACGACGCCGCGGGGCTGCCGCACGAATAGCGCGAAGCCCAGTTCCTGTTCGAGTTCCTGAATCTGCTGCGACAACGGCGGCTGCTGGATATGCAGTCGCGCGGCGGCCCGAGTGAACTGACCTTCTTCGGCGACGGCGAGGAAATAGCGCAGCTGTCTGAGTTCCATCGTTTGTCTGGTATATGCGTTGGATATGGCAACCGTGTCTCATCGGTATTTTACATTCACGACATCGACACGTACGCTTGCTTCAAAAGCTGGAAGCGCATCAAAGGAGACACATGCAATCCACCTTGCAAGCGGCTGTGCACGCGTCGGCCGCAACGGTACTCAGCCGTTCGCAAACCCGCCGCGCGGTGCTCGCGTCGGTCATCGGCAATGGCCTCGAGTGGTTCGACTTCCTCATCTACGGCTACTTCGCGAAGATCATCGCGCAGGTGTTTTTCCCTGTCGGCAACGGATTTGTGTCGATCACGCTGACGCTTGCGACGTTCGCGGTCGGCTTCGTGGTGAGGCCGCTAGGCGGCATCGTGATAGGCGCATGCGCGGACCGCTACGGTCGGCGCAAAACCTTGTCGCTGCTGATTCTGCTGATGGCGGCGAGCACGCTGATGATGGGCCTGACACCCAGTTACGCAGCCATCGGCATGGCCGCACCGCTCCTCGTCGTCCTCGCCCGTATTCTGCAAGGGCTCTCGGTGGGCGGCGAGTTCGCGACAGCGGCCGCGATGCTGACGGAATACGCGCCGCCAGGACGCAAGATGTTCTTCGGCAGTTTTCAGATGACGTCACAGGCCGTCGCGCTGCTTCTGTCGTCGCTGTGTTCGTACTTGCTCACCACGCAGCTGTCGCACCAGTCGCTCGTGACGTGGGGTTGGCGCGTGCCATTTCTGCTCGGCGCGCTGGTGGGACCCGTGGGCTTCTACATCCGCCACAAGGTCGGCGAGTCGCCGGAATTCGTACAGTTGCGGGAGCGCCTTGGACATGCGCCACGCCAGTCGCTACGGACATTCATTCGCGAGCGCGGCGATGCGGCGCTATGCGCGATGGGCGTCATCATCATCGGCGCCGCGACCAATTATCTGTGGCACTCGTATATGCCGCTCTATGTCGAACACCAGTTGCATCTACCGCTCAAGAACGCGCTGTTCGGCACGGCGATCTCCGGATTGATCGGCATTGTCGGCTATCCGCTGGCAGGGAAGCTTGCCGACCGCTTCGGCGCGTATCGGCTGTTCTTTCCGGTGACGATCGCCTGGGTATGCACTGCCTATCCGCTTTTCGCATGGGTGCTCGCGGCGCCCTCGCCCGAACGCGTCTTCAGCGCGCAGATAATCGCGACGGTCGTGCTCAGCGTCATGTCGGGCGCGCACCCCGGCATGCTGACGCAGTTGTTTCCGACGGCCATGCGTTCGACGGGCGTGGCGCTGTCGTACAACGTGGCCGTCACGCTGTTTGGCGGACTCGCGCCGCTCACCGTTTCGACATTGATCGACGTCACCGGCTCGCGCATCGTACCGGCGTGGTATCTGGTGTTCGCCGGCATCGTCTCGTTGTTGCTGGTCGGGTTCACGTCGTCCGGGCGACGCTTGCGCCGCGAGCCCGACCTGTGGCCGGGTGATGCAGCATGAGCGCCGCGATGTGCCTTCCCCGGAACCACGAGATGCATCCACGCAACGAAGTACCCGTCAAGGTCGTCGCCAGCGAGCGGTTGACCGTTTCGACGTCACGCGGCGCAGCGAACGTGCCGCTGTTCACGGGCGGCACCGCCGCACGGGCAACCGCGACGCAGGTCGTCGTGATGCTGCACGGCCGATTGCGCGACGCCGACGCATACCTTCGATCGACGCAGCGCGCGCTCGACGCCTCCACGGCCGATGCGAAAAGCGTGATGCTCGCCGTGCCGCAATTTCTCGCGACGGCCGACGTCGCGTATCACCGGTTGGCGGACGCCTGTCTGCATTGGGAATGGACCTCGTGGATGGGCGGACTTGACGCAGTCGGTCCAGCGCCGCTCAGCTCGTTCGATGTGCTCGATGCGCTCGTCGAACATTACGTTCAGGGCATGCAGAGCGGCCGCTATCCGAAGCTGCGCGAGATCGTGATCGCGGGACATTCCGGAGGTGCACAGGTCGCGCATCGGCACGCGATACTCAGCAACGCTACGGCATGTTGTCTCGCACGCGGTGTGAAAGTACGTTACGTCATCGCGAATCCTTCGTCGTATGTGTATTTCGACGCGTGGCGTCCGCACTACGAGGGCATCGATCGAACCGCATGCGCCGGATTCAATGAATGGAAATACGGCACGTCGCGACTTCCCCGCTATGCGGACGGACTCGACGCGCAATCGCTCGAACGTCGTTATGTCGATCACGACGTCACCTATCTGCTCGGTGCGCACGACGACGATCCGGCGCACCCGGCTCTCGACCGCTCATGCGAGGCGATGATGCAAGGCCCGCACCGCCTCGCACGCGGCCGCGCGTACTACGCCTATCTGCGCGCCCGGCATCCGGCATTGCGGCATGTGCTGCATGAAGTTCAAGGCGCGGGGCACAGCGGCGATGCAATGTTCGTATCGCAGGCCGGCGTGTGCGCACTGTTCGGCCCCTCCGTTCGGCTCGCCGAATCTGGCGTCGAGCAGGCAGGCGGTGCTGTCGAATAGCAATCCATTCATCCTGGAGACGACGATGGACAACAGACCGTTGTGGGGGCGCTCGCCCTCAGCCTTTGCATCAGCGGGTGCGGCGGCAATGAGTCGAGCGGCGGCGCTTCGGCGAGCTCGCCGCCACCGCCGTCAGCCGCGGCCCAATGTGCGGCATTGAACGGCCTGGCGATTCCGGCATCGTCGATTGCCGAACCGACCGGCGGCGCGACGATCACGAGCGCCACGCTGGTGGAGGCCGCCGGTGAATATTGCCAGGTGAATGGGGCCATCGCTCCCGTCGATCCCGCGGCGCCGTCGATCAGGTTTCAGGTCAATCTGCCGACCCACTGGAACCGCAAGGCGCTGCATTATGGCGGCGGCGGCTTCGACGGTACGCTGATTACCGGCGTCGACGCGCTCGACATGGCGCCAACGGGCACGCCGACGCCGCTTGCCGACGGCTACGCGACGTTCGGCGACGATTCCGGGCATCAGAGCACCAGCATCACCGACGGCAAGTTCGCCGCGAATGACGAGTCGCTGGCGAACTACGGCGGCCTGAGTCTGAAGAAGACACACGACGTCGCGATGGCGCTCATCAGAAAGCGCTACGCGAGCGCGCCCGGCAAAACCTATTTCTTCGGCAGTTCTACAGGCGGTCGGGACGGGTTGAGCGAAGCGCAACGCTGGCCCGCCGACTATGACGGTATCGTCGTGAATCGCCCGGCGCTCAACTATACCGGGCTGCGTTTGAGCAATGTCGCGCTCGGCCGCGCACTCTACCTGAACAACGGCGCAGGCTGGCTCGATGTCGCCAAAACGGTACTGCTGCAAAATGCCGTCATGAGCGCGTGCGATGCGCTCGACGGTGTCGCCGACGGCATCGTGTCCAACGTGGCGGCGTGCAAGGCGCAATCGGCGACGGTGCTGGCGTCCGTGCGTTGCCCGAACGGCGCGGATTCGGGCGACACCTGTCTGTCGGATGCGCAGATCGCGACCATTCAGACCATCGCTGCACCGTTGCAATTGCCTTATCCGCTTGCGAACGGCGTGACGCAATACGCCGGCTACAACATCCTCGCCGGTTCGGTGTTCGCGGGGCCGTACACGACGCGTGATCTCGGCGAATCGAAAGTACCCGCGAATCCCGCGGGAAAGAAAGACGCGAACCAGTGGGTGACAGGCGATCAATGGGTCAAGTACTTTGTCACGCGCGTGCCCACGTTCGATTCGTTGACGTTCGATCCGGTCAATCCCGGTGCGTATCAGTCGCGCGTCCAGGCGCTTTCGGCGCTGACCGATGCAACGAGCACCGACCTGAGCGCCTATGTCGCGAAAGGCGGCAAGCTCATCATGACGCACGGCCTTGCCGACGAGATCGTGAGCACCGACTCGAGCACCGACTATTACGCCGGTCTGGTGCAGCGCTTCGGACAAGGAACGGTCGACGGCTTCGTGCGGTTTTATCTGATGCCGGGGGTCGGCCATGGCACGGGCCCGTTTCATCCCGCCATCGATTCGCTATCCGCGCTCGATGAATGGGTGGAAAGCGGCAAGGCACCTGAAACACTGACGATGAGCGACCTCAATGCCGCCACGCTCGGGAGGACGCGCCCGTTGTGCCGCTATCCACTGTGGCCCAAGTATATCGGTGAAGATGTAAAGGCAGCGGCGAGCTTCCAGTGCACTAGCTCGTAGCGCACGGCAGTTTTTCTCGTCATCGTCGTTGCCCGGTTGCACCGTCGTCTTTCAGGAACCCGAGCACAACGCCATCGCGTCGACGGGTGGAACACGAGGATCGCTTGCGCGAACGAACGACCGTTTTGCCGTCGGTAATCCGATGTCACCGCTTCCAAAGCGATTCGGCGTTCGCGAGTCTCGGGATGTCGGAGCACGGTCATCGCTCATGATCGTACTGTCGCGCAAGTCAATCGCACGCATGGGGTCGCGCTGCTCGAGTCCGCGGAGCGGGCGCCCCCTGTCGGGTGGTCACCCACGCTCGTCACGCAACGCGACGAAGCGATACGGATCGTCGCAACGGACTCAAGCAGACAAAGCACGCGATGCGAGCTGCCGCAGCACCGTCTCGGCGACCGTGCCGGGGCGCGTGCGGGTGGTATTCGACGCACTTGGCGAATTGCTCAAGGATTGCGAGGACAGGCGGATCTGACTCCGGATTCGCCACGCAACTCAACGAAAACTAAAAAAACACTTAAAAACGCGGCGCGAACCGCTGCGCGGTAAATATCGTCAGCTCACCCGTCCGAAGACGCTTGCCAGTTGGCACATCGACGGATTCCACCGCCCCCAACGGCCCCCCAGATGTCACGATTCATTTAACTTTCCGTGAGGACTTCGACACCGGCCGCTGCCTACGATGGGCGCATGTTTTCAGGACCTGCTTCCAGGAGCCCATCATGCCCACCCGCAGACATCTGCTGTTCGCCGGCGCCACCGGTCTTGCCGCGCTCGCGGCGCTGTCGTCCGCCGGACGGCGTGCGCTGGTCGGCCGGGCGTTCGCCGCGCCGCCGGCCGGCGCACCGGCGGCCCCTTTCGAGATCACGCTCAGCGATGCCGAATGGCATCGCCGGCTCACGCCCGCCCAGTACACGATCCTGCGCGAAGCCGGCACCGAGCGGCCGTACAGCAGCCCGCTGAACGACGAACACCGGGCCGGCACGTTCGCGTGCGCCGGCTGCGCGCTCGCGCTGTTCTCGTCCGCCACCAAGTTCGACAGCCATACGGGCTGGCCGAGCTTCTGGAAGCCGCTCGACCACGCGGTCGACACCCACACCGACACGACGTTCGGGATGGTCCGCACCGAAGTGCACTGCCGGCGCTGCGGCGGGCACCTCGGCCACGTGTTCGACGACGGCCCGCAGCCGACCGGCCTGCGCTACTGCATGAACGGCCTCGCGCTCACCTTCCATCCGGCCGCCGCCTGATCCGGCCCCCCTTCCGACCGACTGGAGAACGCACCATGCTGCTCATCGTCCTTGCCTATCTCGGGGGCGTGCTCACGATCCTGAGCCCCTGCATCCTGCCCGTGCTGCCGTTCGTGTTCGCCCGCGCCGACCAGCCGTTCGTGCGCACCGGCCTGCCGCTGCTCGCCGGCATGGCGCTCACGTTCGCCGTCGTCGCGACGCTCGCCGCCGTCGGCGGCGGCTGGGTCGCGCAGGCAAACCAGGCTGGCCGCTGGATCGCGATCGTCCTGCTCGCCGTATTCGGCCTGACGCTGCTGATGCCGCGCTTCGCGGAACACCTGACGCGCCCGCTCGTCGCGGCCGGCAACCGGCTCACCGGCTTCGCGCAACGCGACGGCCGCCCGGCCGGCCCCGCTTCGTCGCTGCTGCTCGGCGTCGCGACCGGCCTGCTGTGGGCG
>NZ_JAAGPK010000074.1:0-241 GCF_017104685.1 Burkholderia sp. Tr-20355
GGAGCATTAAAAAAAAAAAAAAAATATAGATCAACGTTATAATCTAGATTTAAAAAAATAAATCATTGAATGCACAGTATTACTGCTCAAGAACTATCTTGCTCTCGTTCGTGTCTCACTCATCTTCCTATCTATCGCTGTGTGCGTGCATCACACACCACGCAGTAAGCAGCTAGATGATCTCGTCATCTCCCTCACACATATCTGATGCATGTCATGATACGTGCTACCTATGACAATC
>NZ_JAAGPK010000075.1:0-39419 GCF_017104685.1 Burkholderia sp. Tr-20355
TTGCGTGTCGCCGCGGTGCCGTCAGAAGCGGTCGGCGAGACCCATCGCAGGGTCGCTGACCGAGTGGCGGCCGGTTTCGACGCGGCCGGCCACGCGGCGCGAGAAGCTCGTGTCGCTGTCGGCCGTGACGATGAAGTCGTACCAATGGCCGGTCGAGTCGAGCGCCCAGTGCAGCTCGGCCTGGTCGCCGGCGCGTACCGCGACGGTCCACGTGGTACCGGTGCCGTGACCATGGCCGTGGTCGTCGTCTCCGCCGCGGCCGGACAGCGGCCCGTAGACCTGGTTCGACTTCACCGTGAAGCGAACCGTGCCGCCGCCGTGGTTGCGCAGCCGCAGGTGCAGGTTGCCGCTCGCGCCCGCGTAGCCGACGCGCACTTCCGGATGCGGTGCGCGGGCGCCCGCCAGACGGCTCAGGTCGCCGGTGAAGCGGCGGTGATAGCCGTTCGGCCCGAGTACCCACAGGTCATATTTACCGCCATCGTCGGCGCGCGCGGCCCAGTCGCCGTGCAGCGTCTTGCCCGGCTCGACGACGTAGCGCTGCGGCAGGCGGTCGAGGTGGAGCTTGTCGTAGACGTGAAACACGGCGGCGGCGCGGCCCGTGTTCGCGAACTTCAGCGTGACCGTGCCGGCGCCGGCATCGGCGCGCGCGCTCGCATGCAGTTCGTACGGCAGCGCGCGCGACGGGCGCACGCCGGTGGCCTGCGCGGGCAGCACGGGCGCGGCGGGCGGCACGATCTTCGGGGCGGCCTGCTGCGCGGCGCTCAGCGCGTCGACCCGGCTTTTCGTCGTACGGCCCGCGAGCGTCGGCAGCGGTTCGTCGTTCGGCGTGCGAAAGTTGAACGCGCTCGTCAGATCGCCGCACACCGCACGGCGGTACGCGCTGACTTGCGGCTCGGCGACGCCGAAGCGCTGCTCGAGGAAGCGCAGCGTCGACGTATGGTCGAACACCTGCGAGTTGACCCAGCCGCCGCGGCTCCACGGCGACACGACCCACATCGGCACGCGCGGGCCCGGGCCGTACGGACGGCCGTCGGTGGCCGGCTGGCTCGACGTGGCCGGCGTGAAGTCGTGGTATTCGACGGCGATGTCGGCGTCGCGCAGCGTATGGCCGCCCGCGAGCGTGCCGTCGGGGCGGCGCGACGGCACGGCCGGCGACGGCATGTGGTCGAAGAAGCCGTCGTTCTCGTCGTAGTTGACCAGCAGCACCGTCTTGCTCCACACCTCCGGGTTCGCCGTCAGCGCGTCGAGCACGGCCTGCACGTACCAGCCGCCCTGCGCCGGGCTCGACGGCCCCGGGTGTTCGCTGTACACGGACGGCGGGATGATCCACGACACTTCCGGCAACGTGCCGTTGCGAATGTCGTCGCGCAACGTTTCGAGAAAGCCGTACGGCATCGTGTTGCCGAAACCTTTCGCGAGCGGGCTCAGCGGATCGTCGATCGCCGGGTCGTAGAACGCGCCGGCAGCCGTCACCGGTTGCGTGATGTCCGTCGACGCCACGTACGCGGGCCGGCGCGCGGCCGGCATCTGCTCGATCGCCGCGCGCCAGTGGCGGAAGCTCATCATCTCGTTGCAGCCGAAGTTGTCGATCAGGCTCTGATAGACCTTCCAGCGCACGCCGGCCTGCTGCAGCCGGTCGGCATAGGTCGTCCAGGTCCAGCCCTGGCTCGACGGGCCGATGTCGTTGCCGCCGTTGAACTGGTTGTTCAGCGCGGCGATCTTCACGCGGCTGCCGTCGGCCGGGCTGATGCCGTTCGGGCCGTTGGTGCCGCTCCAGTAGAACAGGCGGTTCGCGATCGTGCCCGTATGCATTCCGCAGTGATAGTGGTCGCACAGCGTGAACGCATCGGCGAGCGCGCGCTGGAACGGTACTTCCGCGGCGTCGTAATAGCCCATCGACAGCGGCGTCTTCGCGTCGGGCCAGCGGTTCATCCGGCCGTGATCCCAGGCGGCCTGCGCATCGGCCCACGTGTGCGGCGTGCCGCCCGCCCGCTGCGCGTTGCCCTGGCTCGCGTCGAGGTGATACGGCGTCACGGTCGCGGCGGGCGTCGCCTTCGTGTACGACTGGTAGAACACGTCGCGGCCGTTCGGCGACGGCACCGCGAAGCGGTCGCCGTAGCCACGCACGCCCTTGAACGTGCCGAAGTAGCTGTCGAACGCGCGGTTCTCCATCATCAGCAGCACGACGTGCTTGACGTCCTTGATGGTCCCCGTTTCATGAAACGCGGGAATGGCGAGCGCGCGGCGGATGCTCGGCGGAAACGCGGACAGCGCGGCGGCGGCGAGGCCGGAAGCGGCGGTCTGTTGAAGGAATGTGCGGCGTGACGTCATGGCGTTCGGATCCTGTGAGGGTGGGAGCGTTCGTGACTTCTTCTGGCGGTGCCCGTGCGTCGTCCCGCAAGGGACGATCCGCGATGCGTGTGCGTTCGGTGCGCCGGCCGCCGGTGGCTCAGGTGCGCGCATCGCGTTCGGCTGACGGTGTCGCACCGAGGCAGCGGCCGTCGTCGCGATCCCGCGCACCGCGCGCTCGTGATGCGCGGGGCAGGGTGTCGGCACACGCCGGCCCGGAGCATGCCGGGCTGGGCGGCGCCCAGTCTAGGGAGGCGACATGACGTCGACGTGATGAAGGCGTGACATCGCGTGTCGCGTTGATGACGTTGCGTGCACAACGATTGGTGCCGGCGCGATGCGTGATCGAAAAAGGTCAGGAATTACCGGTCGCCGCATGCGCGACCGGGCGGATTTTTCCGATTTTCGGACAAGTCGCGGGATCACGTTCGTTGCGGATGCAACCCGGCGTGAGGCGACGTGACCCCCATGTTTCAAATGCATGAAATCGGATAAGCTCGACACGTTGCTGCGCATACGCGCAGTCCGCGCCTGCAGCGCGCCTTTCCGGAACCGGCCCACCCATGACCGACATCACGATCCGGCACAGCGAGACGCACGACGTCGACGCAATCCGGCAAATCGCCGCGCATCCCGCGGTGTACACGAACACGTTGCAATACCCGTTTCCGTCGCTCGAAAAATGGCAGAAGCGGATCGAGAACGTGCACGAGCGCGGCGTGAGCCTCGTGGCCGAAATCGACGGCACGGTGGTCGGCCATCTCGGCCTGCACTTCGAGCCGAATCCGCGCCGGCGCCATGCAGCGGGGCTCGGCATGATGGTCGACGCGGCCCGTCACGGGCACGGCATCGGCGGCCGCCTGCTCGCGGCGGCGATCGACCTCGCGGAAAACTGGCTGAACATCACGCGTCTCGAGCTGACCGTGTTCACCGACAACCGCGCGGCGATCTCGCTCTACGAGAAGCACGGTTTCCGGATCGAAGGCGAATCGCCGGGCTACGCGTTGCGCGACGGCGTGCACGCGCCCGTGTACCACATGGCGCGGCTCAAGGCGCGGCAGTGATGCGCCTGCTGACACGCATGTGACCGCGCGCGCGGCCACGATCCCGCGTGTCATATTCATTCGAGAATTCGTTCGTTTTCCACTGGCTTCACGCGTCGTATCGTCGAACGATTTGCCGGTCGCTTCGGCCGGCGTTCGCTGTTCCGATTCGATGCATGCGCGGCGTTGCACGCCGGCCGGCTTCATCGTCACGGCTTCCCGGCCCTCGTTTCGTGCGCCGCCCTTTCTCGCAACCGTCTCCTTCAACGGAACCCGCTTCGATGAAAACCGCTCTCCGGAATCTGACTGCCGCCTGCCTGTTCGCCGCCGCCGCGGGTGCGGCCTTTGCCGCCGCCACGCCCAGCGGTGCCCCGGTGGCGAGCGCATCGCCCGACGGTACCCATCTGCCGCCCGGCATCGCGTGGCAGCACGGCGACGTCGATGCCGCGTTCGCGCTCGCGAAGCGCACCGGCAAGCCGCTGCTGCTGTACTGGGGCGCCGTGTGGTGCCCGTCGTGCAACCAGGTGAAGTCGACGATCTTCAGCCAGCAGGCCTTCAAGACGCGCTCGTCGTTTTTCGTGCCCGTCTATCTCGACGGCGATACCGAAAGCGCGCAGAAGCTCGGCGAGCGTTTCAAGGTGCACGGCTATCCGACGATGATCCTGTTCCGCCCGGACGGCACCGAAGTGACGCGGCTGCCGGGCGAAGCCGATCTCGACCGCTACCTGCAGGCGCTGTCGCTCGGGATGACGGCGGCGCACCCGGTGCGGCAGACGCTTGCCACGGCGCTGAAGAACGGCGCGTCGCTGACGCCCGACGAATGGCGCCTGCTGGCCGACTATTCGTGGGATACCGACGGCGCGCTGCCGGTGCCGGCCGATCGCGTCGCCGAGACGCTGCAGTCGCTCGCGCAGCGCGCGCGGGCGGCCGGCGCGAAGGCCGAAGCGGCGCGCTTCGCGTTGAAGTCGGCGGTGGTTGCCGCCTCGGGCGATCCG
Source organism: Burkholderia sp. Tr-20355 (assembly GCF_017104685.1). Classification (NCBI taxonomy): domain Bacteria; kingdom Pseudomonadati; phylum Pseudomonadota; class Betaproteobacteria; order Burkholderiales; family Burkholderiaceae; genus Burkholderia; species Burkholderia sp. Tr-20355. The sequence continues at coordinate 4,388 of NZ_JAAGPK010000075.1, forward strand.
GCGCAGGCCGGTGCGCTCGACAAGGCGGCGCTCGCCGAATCGCTGCGCGGCGTGCTGCACGATCCGGCGCTGTCGCGCGCCGATTCGGACGTGCTGGTCGCGGCGCCCGCACGCGTGGTCGCGTATCTCGGCGGCGGCGACGATGCGCCGCGCGCGAAGCTGCGCGGCGCGTACGACACGGCGCTCGCGCGCCTGTCGACCGACACGACGCTGTCGTCGATCGACCGGCTGATGGCATTGCACGGCCGCGTGCTGCTCGCGCGCGGCGACGCGCGCAAGGGCGCGCCGCTCGACGCGCCGGCGCTGGCCGACACCGCACGCAAGCAGATCGCCGCGTCGGTGCAGGGCGCCGCGAACGCGTACGAGCGGCAGGCGCTCGTCAGCGAAGGCGCGGACACGCTGACCGACGCGGGGCTGTACGACGAGTCGGATGCGCTGCTGAAGGCCGAGCTGCCGCGCTCGTCCACGCCGTACTACTTCATGTCCGGGCTGGCCGCGAATGCGAAGGCGCGCGGCGACAAGGCCGCCGCGCTCGACTGGTATCGCAAGGCGTACGACGCGGCGAGCGGGCCGGCGACGAAGCTGCGCTGGGGTGCCACCTACTTTGCGAATGCGGTCGAACTGGCGCCGGACGATTCGGCCCGTATCGAGGGCATTGCCGCGAACGTGCTCGCGCAGGCCGACAAGACCCGCGACGCGTTCTACGGAGCGAACCTGCGTGCGTTGACCAAGGTCGTCACGCAACTGAACCACTGGCGCGGCAGCGGCGCGCACGATGCGTCGGTCAGGTCGGTCGTGAAGCAGTTCGACGGCGTATGCGGGAAACTGCCGGCGGGCGATCCGCAGGCAACGGCATGCGCGAAGCTGATCCAGCCCGTGAAGGCGTAACGGCGCAGGGATGCATCGCCGGGCTGGCCGGACGCCGGATTACTGGCCCGACTCCGACGACGCGCCGCGATTGCTGCCGTACCCGGCGGCGTCGTGCTGGCGGGCAATCTTCGCTTCGGCGGAAACGATGCTGGCCGGGTAGAACCAGTCGCTCGACTGGAAGCCGGCCTGCTTCAGCGCCTTGACCTCGGCGCGGACCTGCGCGCGCGTCAGCGGCTGGTTCGACTGGGCTTGCGCGGCGAGCGGGGCCGAGATGGCAAGGGCAATGGCAACGGCTTGGATCAGGCGCTTCATGATCGGGACCTCCAGGATTCCGGTGAATCGCTGCACTTCGTTCGTCGAAGCGCCGCGCGACGTTGAACCCAGTGTAGGCCGGAGCACGCGTGCGAAAAATGCGATCGCGCCCAACGCAGTGTTTTGTTGCGGGTAACAATGGGTGTGCGGCGGCGCGCCGGATGGCGGCCTGGGGAGCGGCGCAAACGCGCGGCGGTGCGGATCGACCGCGGCCGACGAGCGGAGAAATGAAATCGGACCGGATGCGATTTCCGGAAGGCGTTCCGGTTCGCAGGCGGTCCGATCCCGATACGCGGGTCAGGCGGGAGACGGCGTGCGGAACGCCGCCTCATGCCGGCACTTACACGAGCCCCGTCGCGTAGTACACGGCGATCACGAAGAACACCGCGAGCGTCTTGATGACGGTGACCGCGAAGATGTCGCGATACGACTCGCGGTGCGTGAGGCCCGTGACCGCGAGCAGCGTGATGACGGCGCCGTTGTGCGGCAGCGTGTCCATGCCGCCGCTGGCCATTGCGACGACCCGGTGCAGCACGTCCATCGGAATGTTCGCAGCCTGCGCACCCTTGATGAACAGGTCCGACATCGCGGCGAGCGCGATGCTCATGCCGCCCGACGCGGAGCCCGTGATGCCGGCGAGCGAGCTGACCGACACCGCTGCGTTGACGAGCGGGTTCGGGATGCTCTTCAGCGCATCGCTGACGACGAGGAAACCCGGCAGCGCGGCGATCACGCCACCGAAACCGTATTCCGACGCGGTGTTCATCGCGGCGAGCAGCGCGCCGCCGACGGCGGCTTTCGAGCCGGCCGCGAAGCGCTCGCTGACGCGCTTGAACGCGGTCAGCACGACCAGCACGATACCGAGCAGCAGCGCGGCCTCGACCGACCAGATCGCGACGACGGTCTTGATCGACGTCGTGACCGGCGCATGCACGCCCGGCAGCACGTCCGGCGCGACCGTGTACGACGCGGCGCCGTACCACTGCGGGATCAGCTTCGTGAACGCGAAGTTCGATACGCCGACGAGGATCAGCGGCAGGATCGCCAGCGCGGGATTCGGCAGCGACGTCGCCTCGACGCGCTCCGGCTCGTTGACCAGCGACGTGCCGTAACCCTCGCCCTTCGCCATGGCCGAACGGCGGCGCCATTCGAGATACGTGAGGCCGACGACGATGATGAACAGCGAGCCGATCGTGCCGAGCGCGGGCGCGGCCCACGCCGTCGTCTTGAAGAACGTGGTCGGGATGATGTTCTGGATCTGCGGCGTGCCGGGCAGCGAATCCATCGTGAACGAGAACGCGCCGAGCGCGATCGCGCCGGGCATCAGCCGCTTCGGAATGTTGCTCTGGCGATAGAGTTCGGCCGCGAACGGATAGACGGCGAACACCACGACGAACAGCGAGACGCCGCCATAGGTGAGCAGCGCGCACACCGCGACGATCACCGCATTCGCGCGCGAGCGGCCGATGTAGCGGATCGCCGCATGGACGATCGACTCGGAGAATCCGGACAGTTCGATCACCTTGCCGAACACGGCGCCGAGCATGAAGACCGGGAAATACAGTTTGACGAAGCCGACCATCTTCTCCATGAAGATGCCGGAGAAGACCGGTGCGACGGCGGCGGGTTCGGTCAGGAGCACCGCGCCGAGCGCGGCGATCGGCGCGAACAGGATCACGCTGTAGCCGCGATACGCAGCGAACATCAGGAACGCCAGCGCGGCGAGGACGATCACGAAAGACAAGGGAGTCTCCTAATGGCTTTGGTTGTTGTTCGATCGCGCGACGCGCCGCGGACCGGCTCAGGTTCGTGCAGGTTTCGTGCCATCGGCCGGATTGCGCCGCCGGACATGGGTCCGCCGCAGGCAGGCGGGCCCGCGCCGGCCAATGTCTGACGATTCTACAGAAAACGTCTCCATCTGGAGACGATATGGCCGTCCGGCCAGCGCGCGAATTCGCGCAGGGCATGCCCGGGCAACGCATTGCGGCGTGTCTCCGGAGTGAGATAATCCGTCTCGTTCCGGAGACATCCGGTCGAAAATACATGGAGACGAAGACACGATGATGAACGACTGGGCCCGCCTGCCCGTCAACTACGGCGACGTGCTGCGGCGTGCCGCCGAGTCGCTGTTCCGGACCTTCGAGGATTCGAGCGCGGGCACGGTGGTCGTCGATCGCGATGCGCGCGTCGTGTGGATGAACGATCGTTACGCGGCGCGCTTCGGCTTCGCCGATCCGCAGCAGGCCGTCGGCCTCGACTGCGAAGCCGTGATTCCGAACAGCCTGATGCGCGAGGTTGTATCGACCGGGCAGCCGATCCTGCTCGACATCATGGAGACGGGCCGCGAGCCGCTCGTCGTCACGCGCCTGCCGCTGAAGAACGAGGCCGGCGAGACGGTCGGCGCGATCGGCTTCGCGCTGTTCGACCAGTTGAAGACGCTCACGCCGATCTTTTCCCGCTATGCGCAGCTTCAGCAGCAGCTGATCGCGACGCAGCGTTCGCTCGCGCAGGCGCGCCGCGCGAAATACACGTTCGCGAGTTTCGTCGGCACGAGTGCCGCGAGCCTCGAAACCAAGCGGCAGGCGCGGCGGGCCGCGCAGGTCGATTCGCCGGTGCTGCTGCTCGGCGAGACGGGCACCGGCAAGGAATTGCTCGCGCATGCGATCCACGCGGCGTCGGCACGTGCGCTCCAGCCGCTCGTGACCGTCAACGTCGCCGCGATTCCCGATACGCTGCTCGAAACCGAATTCTTCGGCGCGGCGCCCGGCGCGTATACGGGCGCCGACCGCAAGGGGCGCGTCGGCAAGTTCGAACTGGCCGATCGCGGCACGCTGTTTCTCGACGAGATCGGCGACATGCCGCTGCCGTTGCAGGGCAAGCTGCTGCGCGTGCTGCAGGACAAGGAGTTCGAGCCGGTCGGCTCGAACCGGATCGTGCGCGCGGACGTCCGGATCATCGCCGCGACGTCGGCCGACCTGCCGGCGCTCGTCGCGGCCGGGCGTTTTCGTGCCGATCTCTATTACCGGCTGAACGTGCTGACGATCCATGCGCCGCCGTTGCGCGCGCGCGCATCCGACATCGCGGCGCTCGTCTACGCGACGCTCGAGGAACTGGCCGCGCAGCACGGGCGCGCCGCGCATTGCGAACTGACCGACGACGCGCTGCGGATGCTGTGTGCGTATCCGTGGCCCGGCAACGTGCGCGAGTTGCGCAATACACTGGAGCGCGCGTTGATGCTGTCGGATCGTGCCGTGATCGATGCGCGCGCGCTCGCGCCGTTCCTCGGGCCGGTGCGCGTCTCGACGGACGCCGCGGCGCCCGCGCAGCGGCTTGCCGCGACGCCGGTCGAGCCGCGCGCGGGCGAAGCACCCGGCGCATCCGGGGCGCCGGTCGCCTCGTATGCGGATGCGTTGGCGACGTGGGAGCGCCAGTTCCTGACCGATGCGCTGGCGGCCTGCGACGGGAAGGTCGTCGAGGCGGCCGCGCGCATCGGGATCGGCCGCGCGACGCTTTACAAGAAGCTTGCGGCACTGGGTATCGACCGGTAGACCGATCGGCGATGCCGAGGCGCCCGGACGTGAAGCATCGAACAGGAGATCACGATGAAGCGGATCGGCATCGCTGGGTGGCTGGCCCTGTTGCTGGCGACTTCCTCGTTCGCGCAATCCGGCGACGCCGACGCGCCCGAGGCGCGGCGCAACTGGTACAACGATCCGTTCGTCGCGCTGTCGCGGGACGTGGCCGAATGCCCGCTGCCGCTCGGCCCGTGGATGACGCGTGCCGAGATGACGGACGATGCGCATTACCGCGCGGAACGCGGCACGACCTGCTGGCTCGCGCACCGCTGCACGAAGCCGAACTCGTATATGTATGACGCGTCGATCGCCGATGCCGCGAAGGCGCACTTCGCCGGCTCGGATCGCCTGCGCGGCACGAGCCTGTGGATCACCGTGCAGCGACGTTTCATCTACGTCGAAGGATGCGCGGATACGGCGTTCGATCGCCAGGCGCTGCAACGCGAATTCGAGGCGCTGCCGGACGTCGAGCAGGTTTTCGTTCGCATCACCGACGATCCCCGCCGGAGCTTGCCGTACAAGGCGCGCGGGCAACCGGACCGCGCGCCGAATTGACGACGGAAAGGCCGCGCATGGCATACTCGCGACATTCAAAAAAAGGTTGACGGGAAGAACAATGAAACACATGCTTGCGTCGGTCTGGCGGCGGTCTCGGGCGGCCGCATTGTTGGCTCTGGTTGCGGGGCTTGGCGGGTGTGGCGGCAGCGCGCCGCTGTTCACGTCCGACGGACGCCCGACGACACAGGTGCAATGCACCGGTCGCGACTGGAGCAATTGCACGGACAATGCCCGGGCGATGTGCAACGGGGATTTCGAAGTGATCCAGCAATCGACGGATGACGCCGTGCGAAATCTTCTCTTCGCATGCAAGAAGAAAAGCGGTTATTGATCCCGACATGACCGGCTGAGGAGACCACGATCGGGCGAAGCGCTTTTCTGTTTGCTTGGAGTTACCTATTTTTCACGAATAACACTCACGGAGTCCCATCCATATGGCGACCTACAGGCAACTGTCCGCACAGCTCGAACGGCTTCAGCAAAAGATCGACAAGGAACGTGAAAAGGCGATTGCCGAAGCGATTGCCGAAATCCGCGCGAAAATCGAGGAATACGACATTACGCCGGAGGAGCTCGGTTTTCGTCCGATAGGGTCCGCCGTCGCTGCCGCCGCGAAGCCGAAGCGGTCGTTGCCGCCGAAGTACCTGAATCCGAAGACGGGCGAGACGTGGAGCGGCCGCGGGCGGGCACCGACCTGGCTCGGCAAGAACCGCGCACGTTTCCTGATCAAGGACTGACTCCCGAAAATCCTCACCTTTCGCGTGCCGACCGACGGTGCGAATGGCCATGCGGCCGTCGCACCGTTTTGTTTTTGCGCAGTCGCCGTGCGATTTTCTCTGCCGAATGGATGCGCGATGCCGCGCAATTGACGGCCTCCGTTTTGCGAATTCACCGCGATTCGGCCGTATATCGCGGCGAATTCCCGTAAACAACCGTGCAATTACGCCGCGCATGCGCATGGGCATTCGCGATTTTCGCGGTGCAGGCGTGCCGCGGATTCTCATCACCTTTCGCGTATTTGCGCACGGCGTCGTGCTGATCCCGAAGATACTCACCATGGCTCCTGTAAACCCTCACCTTTGAGGAAGCGGCTGCAGCGTCGAGCCGGGTTGTGCGCGTTGTGCGGCGATGGGCTGCCGCGTGTGTTGCAGGTCCATGATGCGAGCGTTGATGCGCGTCGAGTAGTCAGCCGTTCGGCATATAGGCAGCCGCATGCGCTTCGCCTATGCTTGGGGTTCGCGTCGATCGGCGCACGGCCTGTCCGGCCGCATGCCGATCGTGTCGTCTTTCGTCACCGCAGGGAGTCGATGTGACCGTTCGCCATCTCGATGCGTTGTTCCAGCCCAAGTCCGTTGCCGTCGTCGGCGCGTCGTCGCGCGCGGGCAGTATCGGCGCGATGGTGTGGTCGCGTGTGCTCGACGGCGCGTTTCAGGGGCCCGTGTGGCCCGTCAATCCGAAGTACCGGGAACTGGACGGGCATGCGGTCGCGTCGGACGTCGACCGGCTGCCCGCGCCGCCGTCGGTTGCCGTGATCTGCACGCCGCCCGCCACCTGGGCCGGCATCGTGCGCAAGCTCGGCGAACTCGGTACGCGTGTCGCGGTGATCGTCGGCGAGGCGCGCACGGACGCCGATCGTGCCGCGGTCGATCGCATGCTGAAGGCGGCGAAGCCGTTCGTGCTCCGTATCGTCGGGCCCGGCAGCCTCGGCGTGTTGTCGCCCGCGCGGCACGCGCATTTCGGTGCGCCGGCCTATACGGCGCGATCGGGCGGCGTTGCGTGGGTGTCGCAATCGAACGCGCTGACGAACGCGGTGCTCGGCTGGGCCGACGCGCGCGGCCTCGGCTTTTCGCATGTCGTCGCGCTCGGCAGCGAGTCCGACGTCGATGCAGGCGACGTACTCGATTATCTGGCGAGCGATCCCGGCACGCGCGCGATCCTGCTCGAACTCGATACCGTGCGCGCGGCGCGCAAGTTCATGTCGGCCGCGCGCGCGGCCGCCCGCAACAAGCCGGTCCTCGCGTTGCGCACCGGGCGTGCCGATCCCGGCGACGCACTCTATACGGCGGCGTTCCAGCGCGCGGGCATGGTGCGTGTCGATGCGCTCGACGATCTGCTCGACGAGATCGAGACGCTCGGCGTCGGCCGCGTCACCGCGCGCGGCGCGGCGACGCTCGTCACCAGCGACGCGGGTGTCGCGAAGCTGGCGGTCGATGCGGTCGCGGAAGTACGCGTCGCGCTGGCCGACTGGCCGCCGGCGGCAACCTCGGCCGTATCGGCCGCGCTGCCGCATCTGGCCGCGCCCGGCAATCCGCTGACGCTGGGCGACGATGCACGCCCCGAGCACTTTGCCGCGGCGATCCAGGCGCTTGCGCCGTTCCCGCAAACGGGCACGCTGTTCGTCGTCCATTCGACGTCCCACAGCGCGCCGGCCGATTCGGTTGCACGCACGCTGATCGACTCGCGGCAATACGCGCATCGCGGCATCCTCGCGTGTTTCTTCGGCGCGGTCGATGCGGCGACGCGCGATGCGCTGCACGCGAACGGCATTCCGGTCCATACGACACCGCAGCGGCTCGCGCGCGCATATGCGCGTCTCGTCGACTACAACCTCGGGCGACAATTGCTGATGCAGACGCCCGAAGGCACGCCGCCGCAGCCGGCCGAATGCGTCGCGTCGGCGCAGGCGGAAGCGCGCCGGATGGTCGAAACCGGCCAGCATGAACTGGCCGGCGATGCCGCGTTGCGCTGGCTTTCCCATTTCGGCTTGCATGGCGAGCAGGCTGACGAGCCGGCGGGCAGGAAAGTCGTCGATATCACGGTCGACATGTACGACGATTCGAACTTCGGTCCGGTGTTCCGCTATGCCGTGCCGCCCGCGGACGGTGTCTCGGCGCCATTCGTCGTCTACGGCCTGCCGCCGCTGAATACCGTGCTCGCGCGTGCGGTGATGGAGCGTTCGCCGTATGCGCGCAGTACGCCCGTCGAGCCGACGCTCGACGCGGTGACGGCGTTGTCGCAGGTCGTCTGCGACGTCCGCGAAGTTGTCGCGCTGTCGGTCACGCTGCGCGTGCTGTCCGACGGCGCGCGCGTGATCGCGCCGCGCATCACGCTGGCCACGGGGCGCAGCCGGCTCGCGATCATGCCGTATCCGCGGCACCTCGAACAGACGCTCGAGTGGCGCGGCGAGACGGTGACGATCCGCCCGATCCGTCCGGAAGACGAAGCCGCGCACAACGAACTGCTCGGCGCGATGACGCCGGACGATCTGCGGATGCGTTTCTTCGGCGCGGTGCGCAGCTTCGATCATTCGCAGGTGGCGCGCATGACGCAGATCGATTACGACCGCGAGATGGCTTTCATCGTGTCGTTCACCGACGCGTCGGGGCGCGACCACACGCTCGCGGTGGTGCGCGCGGTCGCCGACCCCGACAACGAGACGGCGGAGTTCGCGATCGCGGTACGTCCCGATCAGAAGGGCAAAGGGCTCGGCAGGCTGATGATGGCCCGCATCATCGACTACGCGCGTTCGCGCGGAACCGCCTGGATGGTTGGCGAGGCACTGCGCGAGAACTCGGCGATGATCTCGCTCGCGAAGTCGTGCGGCTTCACGGTGTCGACCACGGAGGAGCCTGGCGTCGTGGGCTTCAGGATGAAGCTGCAGCCGTAGCGGTGGTCGGCTGCGTGAAGCGAGGAGGCACCGTATGCAAGTGGACGGCTCCGGCATTCACCATGTTACGCATTCATTCACTCAGGAATGCAAAGTATTGGCATGCGCTTTCGGAAGAAGCGCCTGAATGTACCGAGCCGTTGCCAGGTCGATGCCGGCGGCGTCCGAAGGCGCTTGCCGAGCATCGCGTTGCCTGCTCCGCATGGCCTTTACGCGAGGTATTCAAGCGCTTTGCGCACCGTATGCCGGCGTCGCCAATTCGGATCGACCGTAAAGGTGAGATTTTTCGGGAGCGGCCAGTGAGCGTTTCCGGGAATGTGTGGTGAGCCGATACGGGAGCGTTCGGTGAGCCTTCCCGGGGGCGACCGGTGAGCCCTTGCGGGAGCCGCCGGTGAGCCTTTCCAGGACGTCTCGGTGAGGGCTTGCGGGAGCATCCGGTGAGGATATTCGGGAGACCTTGGTGAGCGTCTTCGGGAGCCTTCGGTGAGCGTGTTCGGGAGGTGTCGGTGAGCGCCTGCGGGAGGCTGAGGTGAGACTTTTCGGGAGCGGGTGGATGCACCGCTCCCGTGAGCGCGGCGCCGGTCAATGCGGGCGCCGCGCCGGGGTTCGGGCACGCATGAACCGTGCCCGAGGCCGCATTTACGCGGCGAGTTTCGACGCCGCGTCGTTCACCTGGTCGCGCGAAATCGCGAGTTCCTCGAGGTGCGGATCGGCATAGACGGCGCCGGTTTCGCGCTCGAGGCGGGCGATCGTCAATGCACAGCGCGCGGTGTCTTTCGGCATCGCGATGAAGCGCTTGACCGATTCGCCGGACGTGAATGCGTCGAACAGCGCGCCGCGCACGTCGTCCGGAAGCGTCTTGGTCCACTGGTACGGCTTGCCGTTGAACGTGATCGACGGCGGCAGCGTGCGTTCCTTCTTGGTCGCCGTGATGAGCCCGTAGGTGCGGGCCGCGTCGCCGATCTGCTCGGGCGAGAAGAGTTCGTCGGGTGTGATGTCGAACTGCTCGATGTAGTTTTCGATCGCCTGCATTGCGGCGGCGCGATCGTCGCGCTTCTGCTGCGCGCGCGCGACGATATCGCGCAGCTCGTCCGCTTCGTCGGGCGTGATCGTGAAGCTTGCCTGCTTCTGCTGAAGTTCGGAGAAACGCTGGAATTCTTGATCGTTCAGAAGTTTGGCCATGACATCCATCGGACACGACGGCCGCGACAACCGGCCATCGTAGTTTTTGAGAGGGCCGCTATTTTAGCGTAGCGCCGCGAGCGCACGATATGGCACCGCAAATCGTGCATCGCATATCGCGCACCGCACCGGCGTCGCGCGCAGCCGGGGGGGGGGGGGGCGGCGCCGCTGCGCCGTCCCCCGGTGTGCATCGAGGAAGCCTCCGCGTGTCAGCAGATCTCGATGCGTCCCATCGACAGATGGGAGGCCGTGTCGCGCAACCCTTCGACGACGAGGTCGACGGACGGGGCCGCATGCGCATCGATCCGGCGCATGTACGGGCAGGTCAGCACCGCGATCGCATGGCCGGACGGCCCGAGGATCGGCGCGCTCAGGTCGGTCACGCCATAGGCCTGGCGGCTGTCCTGGCGCAGGTAGCCATCCTGCCGGATGGACTGGCACGCGTACGCGAGTTCCTGCTCGTTCAGCGGCGCCTCGCCCTTGACCTGGCGATGCTCGGCCAGCATGTGCGCGCGTTGCTCGGGGCCCTGGAACGACAGCATCACGCGTCCCGACGCCGTATCGGCGAGCCCGATGCGCGAGCCGAGCCGGACCGACACGCCCCACGGGCCGGGCCCGTCGACCTGTGCGATCACCAGCAGGTTGCCGCGATCGTAGACCGACAGGTGGCACGACTGTTCGGCCGCATCGGCGAAGCGCTGCATCGGCGGCAGGGCTTCGGCGATCAGCCGGCTCATCGGCGGATGCCGGTGCGCGAGCGCGAACAGCTTGAGGCTGAGCGTGTAGCGATCGCCGCCGGTCGAGCGCATCACGTAGCGGCGAGCGACGAGGCGTTCGAGCATCCGGTAGATCTCGCTCGCGTTGCGGCCGAGTTCCTTCGTGATTTCGGTGCGGGTGAGTCCTTCTTTCTGCTCGGACAGGAGTTCGAGAATGTCGAGCCCCTTGTCGAGCGCGGGGGCGCGATAGCGGTCGATAGCGGCCATCGATTCCCGTGCGTCGCAGCCGGGAAGCGGGTCGTTGGTTGTCTGCATTGTCGATGTGAGGTTGGGGGATTACCGTCAGTCGGTTGGCGACGCACGCTGGCCGGTTCTGCACGCGCATAGGGTGGGCCCGCGAATGGCGATGAAAGCCATCTGTTCGAGCTTAGCAATAAACATGCAGTGTGCAATGCAGCGTCTTTTTACCGATCATTACCGAACAAGAACGGATTGGCAAACGTTCTCGATGACAGGGGCACCCCGAATATCCAGTATTCATGGTCTGATGGCAGGCGATGCCGGCCAGCCCGACCGGTCGGTCGAGGGATGCGTATCCCATGCTGCGCCGCAATGTCCGCAGGCACGCCAATAGTCGGTATCCGTTGCGCGCCATTTCACGGTGCGCGGCCGATGGTACAAAGTCGGGCGGGCCAGCGACGGCGCGGCCGCGCGTGAAGCCGGCCGGCATGGTCCGGCACGCGTCGCGGGTGCCGGGCCGTCGTCGCCGATGCGCAGACCGGCGGCCGCCCGCTCGATGCGCGCCGTACTGTTCGTACGACGCCGCGATCGCTGCGCCCGCGCGACCTTCGCGCGTCGACGGCCCGCCGGGTGCGGTGTCGACGCGCGCAATCGACGATCGACAATCCGTCCGGTGCGCGGCCACGAAGGGCCGCGTCGCCGGTATCCTGTCCCATTCGACAACAGAGGTAGCACGATGAAACTGCTTCGCTATGGCCCGTCCGGCCAGGAAAAGCCCGGTATCCTCGACGCGGCCGGCCGGATTCGCGACCTGTCCGCACACGTGCCGGATCTTGCCGGCGACGTGCTGTCCGACGCGGGTCTCGCGCGGCTGCGCGCGATCGATCCGGCCACGCTGCCGCTCGTAGCCGGCGAGCCGCGCATCGGCGCGTGCGTCGGGCACGTCCGCAAGTTCATCGGCATTGGTCTGAACTATGCCGATCACGCGGCGGAAGCCGGCATGCCGGTCCCGAAGGAGCCGGTCGTGTTCGGCAAATGGACGAGTTCGATCTGCGGTCCGAACGACGGCATCGACATTCCGAAGGGTTCGGTCAAGACCGACTGGGAAGTCGAACTCGGCGTCGTGATCGGCACGACCTGCAAGGACGTCGCCGAAGCGAACGCGCTCGATTACGTCGCGGGCTATTGCGTCGTCAACGACGTGTCCGAGCGCGAATGGCAGATCGAGCGCGGTGGCCAGTGGGACAAGGGCAAGGGTTTCGACACGTTCGGCCCGATCGGCCCGTGGCTCGTCACGCGCGACGAAGTGCCCGATCCGCAGCGTCTCGACCTGTGGCTCGAAGTCGACGGCCACCGTTATCAGAACGGCAACACGCGCACGATGGTGTTCACGGTCGCACAGTTGATCGCGTATCTGTCGACCTGCATGACGCTGCAGCCGGGCGACGTGATCACGACCGGCACGCCGCCGGGCGTCGGCATGGGCATCAAGCCGTCACCGGTGTTCCTGAAGGCCGGCCAGACGGTGCGCCTCGGGATCGACGGGCTCGGCGAGCAGTTGCAGCCTGCGCGCGACGCGCGGTAACCGGCGCCGGCGTGCCAACACCCGAAAGGGCCCGATTCCGCAGGATGCGGAATCGGGCCCTTCGCATTTGTCTACGGTGAATCCACGCGGCGTCACACGATGTTGTCGAGTTCGCAATGCGCTTCCAGCCGATATCCGTCGGGATCGACGACGAACGCCGCGTAATAGCCGGGACCGTAGTGTTCGCGCTTGCCCGGCCCGCCGTTGTCTTGGCCGCCGTGCGCGAGCGCGGCGCGGTAGAACGCGTCGACCTCGACCGGCGACGCGGCCTTGAACGACAGGTGCAACCCCGAGTCGGGATCGGCGACGACGGGGCGTGCCGCGTGCTGCAACCACAGCTCCGGCTCGGTCGTGCCGTACCCGATGGAACCGTCGTCGCTATACAGCCGCTTGTAGCCGAGTGCGCCGAGCGCGTGGTCGTAGAAGGTGCGGCTGCGGCCGATGTGTGCAACGCCGAACGAAAGGTGATCGATCATCTGTGGCTCCTTGTGGACTGAAAGGGGACGTCGGTGCGGCAAACCTGCTCATGACCGCCATGCAAGCCGCTTGTAGCGGAGTGTGCCGAGCGTGCTGTCGTGGAACGTGCGGCCGTTGTGGATAACGCCATACGAAAGACGATCGATCGACTGTGGCTCCCTGGACCGAGGCGGTTGTCCGTGCAGCAGACCTATTTATAACTAGCATGCCGGTTATGTTAGAAAGTGCCCGGAGGCTTGTCAACCGGCATGGTGGTTAGATACGATCGCATCATGAGCAAAACGCAACCTTCCGTCGCGACGGACTGCCTGATTCCATCGCCGCCCGAGACGCTGGGCATCGATTTCATGAACACGCTGTACTGGCGCGGCAGCGATCCGCCGACGGAAACCTTCGGCACGCTGGACGACCTGCTGGCGTGGTGCCGCGAGCACGCCGGCGTGCCGGCCGGCGTGGCGGAAGCCTGTCGTGCACGTGGGGTGGAGGAAGGCGAGCCGGCGATGCTGGCGCGTGCGCTCGCGTTGCGCGAGGCGTTGTATCGGCTCTTTCATGCGCAGGCCGAGCAGCGCGAGCCGCACGCGGACGACCTCGCGCTGCTCGACGGTTTTCTGGCGGAAGCGTCGCCGCGCGTCGCGCTGGCGCGCATCGACGGCGGTTATGCGTGGCGGGTCGGGAGCGCGGGCGCGACGCTCGCCGGGTTGCTGAGCCCGGTGCTGTGGTCGGCGATCGACCTGCTCGGCGGCGCGCGGTTCGCGAAGGTCAAGCGCTGTGCGAACGACGCGTGCCAGTGGTTGTTCATCGACGACAGCAAGAACGGCAGCCGCCGCTGGTGCTCGATGTCGTCGTGCGGCAATCGCGCCAAGGCGTACCGCCACTATCACAAGGCCGACTGACAGACCGGCCGTCCGCCGGGCTTATTTCGCCGACAGCTTCCGCCACAGCGTCGTCTTGCTGATGCCGAGCATCGCGCACGCGCGGTCGCGGTCGCCGCCGCACGCGTCGAGCACCGCGCGGATCTCGTCGGCTTCCGCGCGACGGCGGCGCGCGTGCAAGGTCTGCGCGTCGTCGGTGTCGGCCGCGTCGGGCGCCGCCGCGAACAGTTCGGGGGCGATCGTCCGCAGCGCGTCGGGATCGAGCGTGCCGCATGCGGCCGCGGGATCGTTTTCATCGGCTTCCTCGGCGAGTTCCACCGCGATCCGCTCGATCACGTTCTGCAGCTCGCGCACATTGCCGGGCCACCGGTAGCGCGCGAGCGTCGCCCCGGTCGCGTCGAGCACGCGCGCGGCGTCGCCGGCATCGCGCAGGCGTTCGGCGAGACGCGATTCGCGCCGTGCAGCCTGCACGAGCAGCGCCGCGGCGAGCGCGGGGATGTCGGCCGCGCGCTCGCGCAGCGGCGGCAGGCCGACGTTCAGGATGTTGAGCCGGTAATAGAGATCGGCGCGGAACGTGCCGGCCTCGACGGCCGCGAGCAGCGGCCGGTGCGTCGCGGCGATCACGCGCACGTCGATGCGGATCGGCTCGGTCGAGCCGAGCCGGATCACTTCGCGCTCCTGCAGCACGCGCAGCAGCCGGCTCTGCAGCGACGGCGGCATCTCGCCGATCTCGTCGAGAAACAGCGTGCCGCGATGCGCGGCCTCGAACAGGCCGGTCTTGCCGCCGCGCCGCGCGCCGGTGAACGCGCCTTCCTCGTAACCGAACAGCTCGCTCTCGAGCAGCGCTTCTGGAAACGCGCCGCAGTTGACCGCGACGAACGGGTAGCTGCGCCGCGCGGACAGCCCGTGCAGGCTCTGCGCGATCATTTCCTTGCCGGTGCCGCTTTCGCCGAGCACGAGCACGGTCGCATCGGATTTCGCGTAGCGGCGCACGAGGTCGCGCACGCGTGTCATCGGCGCCGAGGCGCCGACCACGTCGTCGAGCGCGTAGCGCGCGGCGAACTGCTGCGTGGTCGGCTGCGAACGCAACGCGCGGTCGAGCCGTTCGACCGCGCGCGATTCCTGGAACGTCAGCACGCTGCCCGACGTCACGCCGCGATCGACGAGCGGCCCGCGATGCACGACGTAGCGCACGCCGCGTACGGTGGCGAGCGCGTCGCCGTCCTCGCCGCGCAGCGTGCGCAGCTCGGGCCGCAGGTCGACGAGCGCGCGGCCGACCGCCGCCGCGGGTTCGACCCCGAGCGCCGTCGCGAGCCGCTCGTTGATCGCCTCGACGCGGCCGTGTGCGTCGAGCGCGACCACGCCGTCGCGCAGATGCTGCAGCAGCGTGTCGAGCCGCTGGCGGCGGAACGCCTCGGCGTGCGTCGCATACGCGACCTCGAGCGCCGTTTCGACAGCCTTGCGCACGGAGGCGTGCGAATACAGGAACACCGCGCCCATGCCGGCACTCGCCGCGAGATCGGTGACGAGGCCGGGGCCGACGATCGTCTCGATGCCGCGATCGTGCAGGTCGTGCACGCAGGCTTCCGCTTCCTGCGCGGACTGATATGACGCAAACTGCACGTCGAGGCCGTACGCGGCGACGAAGCGGCGCACTTCAGGTGGGGTGTCCCCGGCGCTGACGAGCGCGATCCGCGACGCGTCGCGCCGGGCGCGCGCGAGTGCCTGCATCACGTCGAAGCCGGTCGGCGATACCACCACCACCGGCACCGGCGCACGCGTCTTCAGGAAGCCGCCGTTCGAGCCGGCCGCGACGATCACGTCGGGCCGCGCGGCACCGGCCTCGGCGATCGCGCCGAGCGCATCCTCATACGCGCGCGTCACGATGCGCACGTCGGCGCGTTCGTCAAATTCGCCGGCGATCTCGCGAAACAGGTCGCGCAGGCGGCTGATGCCCATCGCCCAGATGCGCGGGCGCACCGTGCGATCGGCCGGGCCGACGGGCTTGGTCGAGGAGAGGTCCATGACGATCGATTATGCGCGTGAGATTTCATTTTTGAAACATGAAATTGCCGAATTGAAATCGGTGGACATCGTGCCGCCCGGACCGGTTGCTTAAGAATCAGGGGGTTAGCGACGTTTCGCGCGCTGGCCCGGTCCTTGCTGTTATCAGGCATTCCATCAGGAGGCCGTTCATGAGCAATACGCATCTTCAGAGCGCCGGCGCGAAATTTCGCGCGGCAGTCGCGGCGGAACAGCCGCTGCAGGTGGTCGGCGCGATCACCGCGTACGCGGCCAAGATGGCGCAGGCCGTCGGCTTCAAGGCCGTCTACCTGTCGGGCGGCGGCGTCGCCGCGAACTCGCTCGGGATCCCCGACCTCGGCATCAGCACGATGGAAGACGTGCTGATCGACGCGAACCGGATCACCAACGCGACCGACCTGCCGCTGCTGGTCGACATCGACACGGGCTGGGGCGGCGCGTTCAACATCGCGCGCACGGTCCGCTCGTTCATCAAGGCCGGCGTCGCGGCCGTGCACCTCGAGGACCAGGTCGGCCAGAAGCGCTGCGGCCACCGCCCGGGCAAGGAAGTCGTGCCGACCGAGGAAATGGTCGATCGCGTCAAGGCCGCGGTCGATGCGCGGACCGACGACCAGTTCGTGATCATGGCGCGCACGGATGCGGCCGCCGCGGAAGGGATCGACTCGGCGATCGAGCGCGCGGTCGCGTACGTCGAAGCCGGCGCGGACATGATCTTCCCGGAAGCGATGAAGTCGCTCGACGACTACCGCCGCTTCAAGGCAGCCGTGAAGGTGCCGATCCTCGCGAACCTGACCGAGTTCGGTTCGACGCCGCTGTTCACGCTCGACGAACTGCGCGAGGCGAACGTCGACATCGCGCTGTACTGCTGCGGCGCGTATCGCGCGATGAACAAGGCCGCGCTGAATTTCTACGAAACGCTGCGCCGCGACGGCACGCAGAAGGCGGCCGTGCCGACGATGCAGACGCGCGCCGAGCTGTACGACTTCCTCGGCTATCACGAATACGAACGCAAGCTCGACGAGCTGTTCGCGCAGGGCAAGAAGTAACGCGGCCCGCCCCCCGATACAGGCATCTGGAACATTGGAGAACGGAAACATGAGCGAGACGAAAGACGCAGCAGCACCGGCCGCCGCAGGCGCATTCAAGCCGAAGAAATCGGTGGCGCTGTCGGGCGTGACGGCCGGCAACACGGCGCTGTGCACGGTCGGCAAGACCGGCAACGACCTGCATTACCGCGGCTACGACATTCTCGACGTCGCCGAATCGTGCGAATTCGAGGAAATCGCGCACCTGCTCGTGCACGGCACGCTGCCGAACCTGACCGAACTGGCTGCGTACAAGACCAAGCTGCGCGCGCTGCGCGGCCTGCCGAGCGCGCTGAAGGCGGCGCTCGAGCAGATCCCGGCGTCCGCGCACCCGATGGACGTGATGCGCACGGGCGTGTCGGTGCTGGGCACCGTGCTGCCGGAGAAGGACGACCACAACCTGCCGGGCGCGCGCGACATCGCCGACCGCCTGATGGCGTCGCTCGGCTCGATGCTGCTGTACTGGTATCACTTCTCGCACAACGGCAAGCGCATCGAGACGGAAACCGACGACGACTCGATCGGCGGCCATTTCCTGCATCTGCTGCACGGCAAGACGCCGTCGAAGTCGTGGGTCGAGGCGATGCACACGTCGCTGATCCTGTACGCGGAGCACGAATTCAACGCGTCGACGTTCACGGGCCGCGTGATCGCGGGCACGGGCTCGGACATCTACTCGGCGATCACCGGTGCGATCGGCGCACTGCGCGGGCCGAAGCACGGCGGCGCGAACGAAGTCGCGTATGACATCCAGAGCCGCTACAGCTCGCCGGACGACGCCGAAGCCGACATCCGCCGCCGCGTCGAGAACAAGGAAGTCGTGATCGGCTTTGGCCACCCGGTCTACACGATCTCCGATCCGCGCAACAAGGTGATCAAGGGCGTCGCGCACAAGCTGTCGAAGGAAGCGGGCGACCTGAAGCTGTACAACATCGCCGAGCGCCTCGAGTCGGTGATGTGGGAGGCGAAGAAGATGTTCCCGAACCTCGACTGGTTCAGCGCGGTGTCGTATCACATGATGGGCGTGCCGACCGCGATGTTCACGCCGCTGTTCGTGATCTCGCGTACGTCGGGCTGGAGCGCGCACATCATCGAGCAACGCATCGACAACAAGATCATCCGCCCGAGCGCGAACTACACGGGCCCGGAAGACCTGCAGTTCGTGCCGATCGAGAAGCGCTGAAACACCTGCCGCGCGCGCCGATGCCCGTGATGCGGGCGGCCGGCGCGCGCGGAACGTCATACCCCGATTCCCGCCCCACATCATGAATACCGCCAACCGCAAACCCCTGCCCGGCACGTCGCTGGACTATTTCGACGCGCGTGCCGCGGTCGACGCGATCGCGCCCGGCGCCTACGACACGCTGCCGTACACGTCGCGCGTCCTTGCCGAAAACCTCGTGCGCCGCTGCGACCCGGCGATCCTCGCCGATTCGCTGAAGCAGATCATCGAGCGCAAGCGCGAACGCGACTTCCCGTGGTTCCCGGCGCGCGTGGTGTGCCACGACATCCTCGGGCAGACGGCGCTCGTCGATCTCGCCGGCCTGCGCGACGCGATCGCCGACGGCGGCGGCGACCCGGCGAAGGTGAACCCGGTCGTGCCCGTGCAGCTGATCGTCGACCACTCGCTCGCCGTCGAATGCGGCGGTTTCGATCCGGACGCGTTCGCGAAGAACCGCGCGATCGAGGATCGCCGCAACGAGGATCGCTTCCACTTCATCGAGTGGACGAAGAAGGCGTTCGAGAACGTCGACGTGATCCCGCCGGGCAACGGCATCATGCACCAGATCAACCTCGAGAAAATGTCGCCGGTGATCCAGGCGCACGACGGCGTCGCGTACCCGGACACCTGCGTCGGCACCGACAGCCACACGCCGCACGTCGACGCGCTCGGCGTGATCGCGATCGGCGTGGGCGGCCTCGAGGCCGAGAACGTGATGCTCGGCCGCGCGTCGTGGATGCGCCTGCCGGACATCGTCGGCGTCGAGCTGACCGGCAAGCGCCAGCCCGGCATCACCGCGACCGACATCGTGCTCGCGTTGACCGAGTTCCTGCGCAAGGAGAAGGTGGTCGGCGCGTACCTGGAATTCCGCGGCGAAGGGGCGGCGAGCCTCACGCTCGGCGACCGCGCGACGATCTCGAACATGGCGCCCGAATACGGCGCGACGGCCGCGATGTTCTTCATCGACGGCCAGACAACCGACTACCTGCGCCTCACCGGCCGCAGCGACGAGCAGGTCAGGCTCGTCGAGACCTACGCGAAGGCGGCCGGCCTGTGGGCCGACACGCTGGCCAACGCGCAGTACGAACGCACGCTGACGTTCGACCTGTCGAGCGTCGTGCGCAACATGGCCGGTCCGTCGAACCCGCACAAGCGGCTGCCGACGTCCGATCTGGCCGCGCGCGGGATCGCCGGCCAGTGGGAAGAGAAGGCGGGCGAGATGCCCGACGGCGCGGTGATCATCGCCGCGATCACGAGCTGCACGAACACCAGCAACCCGCGCAACGTGATCGCCGCGGCCTTGCTCGCGCGCAACGCGAACGCGAAGGGCCTCACGCGCAAGCCGTGGGTGAAGAGCTCGCTCGCGCCGGGCTCGAAGGCGGTCGAGCTGTACCTGGAAGAAGCGAACCTGCTGCCCGAACTCGAGAAGCTCGGCTTCGGCATCGTCGCGTTCGCGTGCACGACCTGCAACGGGATGTCGGGCGCGCTCGACCCGAAGATCCAGCAGGAAATCGTCGATCGCGACCTGTACGCGACGGCCGTGCTGTCCGGCAACCGCAACTTCGACGGCCGCATCCACCCATATGCGAAGCAGGCGTTCCTCGCGTCGCCGCCGCTCGTCGTCGCCTACGCGATCGCCGGCACGATCCGCTTCGACATCGAGAAGGACGTGCTCGGCCACGACCGGGACGGCAAGCCCGTCACGCTGAAGGACATCTGGCCGACCGACGAGGAGATCGATGCGATCGTCGCGTCGAGCGTGAAGCCCGAGCAGTTCCGCAAGGTCTACGAGCCGATGTTCGCGCGCAGCGCCGACGCCGGCGAGCGTGCGGCGCCGCTGTACGACTGGCGCGCGCAGAGCACGTACATCCGCCGCCCGCCGTACTGGGAAGGCGCGCTGGCCGGCGAGCGCACGTTGAAGGGCATGCGTCCGCTCGCGGTGCTCGGCGACAACATCACGACCGACCACCTGTCGCCGTCGAACGCGATCCTGCCGGACAGCGCGGCCGGCGAATACCTCGCGAAGATGGGCCTGCCGGAAGAAGACTTCAACTCGTACGCGACGCACCGGGGAGACCACCTGACCGCGCAGCGCGCGACCTTCGCGAATCCGACGCTGATCAACGAGATGGCGGTCGTCGACGGCGCGGTGAAGAAGGGCTCGCTCGCGCGCGTCGAGCCGGAAGGCAAGGTCATGCGGATGTGGGAGGCGATCGAGACGTACATGAACCGCAAGCAGCCGCTGATCGTCGTGGCCGGCGCCGACTACGGCCAGGGCTCGTCGCGCGACTGGGCCGCGAAGGGCGTGCGGCTCGCGGGCGTCGAGGCGATCGCCGCCGAAGGCTTCGAGCGGATCCACCGCACGAACCTGATCGGGATGGGCGTGCTGCCGCTCGAGTTCAAGCCGGGCACGAACCGCACGACGCTCGGCATCGACGGCACCGAGACCTTCGACGTGATCGGCGAGCGTACGCCGCGCGCCGACCTGACGCTCGTGATTCACCGCAAGAACGGCGAGCGCGTCGCGGTGCCGATGACGTGCCGGCTCGACACGGCCGAGGAAGTGTCGATCTACGAGGCGGGCGGCGTGCTGCAGCGTTTCGCGCAGGACTTCCTCGAATCGTCGCAGGCGGCCTGACGGGCGCACGGAGAGAACACAGACATGGCTCATATTCCTCAAATCAGGATTCCCGCGACCTATATCCGCGGCGGTACCAGCAAGGGCGTGTTCTTCCGGCTGCAGGACCTGCCGGACGCCGCGCAGGCGCCGGGCGCCGCGCGCGACGCACTGCTCCTGCGCGTGATCGGCAGCCCCGATCCGTACGGCAAGCAGATCGACGGGATGGGCGGGGCGACGTCGTCCACCAGCAAGACGGTGATCGTGTCGAAGAGCACGCGGCCCGGCCACGACGTCGACTACCTGTTCGGCCAGGTCGCGATCGACAAGGCGTTCGTCGACTGGACCGGCAACTGCGGCAACCTGTCGGCGGCCGTCGGCCCGTTCGCGATCAGCGGCGGGCTCGTCGATCCGGCGCGCGTGCCGCGCGACGGCGTCGCGACCGTGCGGATCTGGCAGGCGAACATCGGCAAGACGATCGTCGCGCACGTGCCGGTCACGAACGGCGCGGTGCAGGAGACGGGCGATTTCGAGCTGGACGGCGTCACGTTCCCGGCCGCCGAGGTGCAGCTCGAATTCATGGACCCGGCCGCCGAGGAAGAGGGCGCGGGCGGTTCGATGTTTCCGACCGGCAATCTCGTCGACGATCTCGCGGTGCCGGGCGTCGGCACGCTGAAGGCGACGATGATCAACGCGGGCATCCCGACGATCTTCGTCGAGGCGGAAGCGATCGGCTATACGGGCACCGAGCTGCAGGACGCGATCAACGGCGATGCGAAAGCGCTCGAGAAGTTCGAGACGATCCGCGCGCACGGCGCGCTGCGCATGGGCCTGATCGATACGCTCGACGAAATCGCGACGCGGCAGCACACGCCGAAGATCGCGTTCGTCGCGAAGCCGGCCGACTACGTCGCGTCGAGCGGCAAGCGCGTGAACGCGGGGGATGTCGACCTGCTGGTGCGCGCGATGTCGATGGGCAAGCTGCACCACGCGATGATGGGCACGGCGGCGGTCGCGATCGGCACGGCCGCGGCGATCCCCGGCACGCTCGTCAATCTGGCGGCGGGCGGCGGCGAACGCAACGCGGTGCGCTTCGGCCATCCGTCGGGCACGCTGCGCGTCGGCGCGGAGGCGCGGCTCGAGAACGGCGAGTGGACCGTCACGAAGGCGATCATGAGCCGCAGCGCGCGCGTGCTGATGGAAGGCTGGGTGCGGGTGCCGGGCGACGCGTTCTGACGCGCCTACCGGCACGCGCATGACGCGCCGCGATCCCTGCGAAGCGGAACCCGCTGCGCAGGGATTTTTCGTTTGCGGCGCGCGTGCCGGATGCAAGCCGCCGCACGAAGCACCGCGCCGGCGCAAGTGCCGACGCGCCGACCGGGACAGGAGAATCGCATGCCACTCGATACGCCGCTTTCCGGCATCCACATCGTCGAATTCGAAGGTCTCGGCCCCGGCCCGCTCGCGGGCTGGATGCTCGCCGGGATGGGCGCGCGGATCACGCTGATCGCGCGGCCGTCCGGCCGGACGAGCGCGCCGGACGCGTTGCGGGCCCGCGACGGCGATCTGCTGCGCGAAGGCAAGACGATCGTCGAACTCGATCTGAAGGCGCCGGCCGGCCGCGACGCCGCGCTCGACCTGATCGCGCGGGCCGACGCGCTGATCGAGGGGCTGCGGCCCGGCGTGATGGAGCGGCTCGGCCTCGGGCCCGACGCTTGCGCGCGCCGCAACCCGAAGCTTGTGTACGGACGGATGACCGGCTGGGGCCAGCACGGCCCGCTCGCGGCCGCGGCCGGACACGACCTGAACTACGTCGCGCTGACGGGGCTGCTGTCGCTGTCCGCGCCGCGCGACGGCCGGCCCGGGCTGCCGCCGACCGTCGTCGGCGATGCCGGCGGCGCGCTCGGGCTCGCGTTCGGGATCGTCTGTGCGCTGCTCGACGTGCGCGGCGGCGGCCCGGGGCGCGTGGTCGACGGCGCGATCGTCGATATCGTGTCGATGCTCGGTTCGCTCGCGCTGTGGGCGCGCGCGAACGGGCAGCTCGACGGCGCGCAGCCGAGCCTCTTTCACGATGCGCCGTTTTACGACGTGTACCGCTGCGCGGACGGAGAGTGCGTGACGATCGGCGCGCTGGAGCCGCCGTTCTATGCGCTGCTGGTCGAACGGCTCGGGCTGGCCGACGTCGATCCGGCATCGCAGTACGACCGCGCGCGCTGGCCGGCGCTGAAGGCGCGTTTCGCCGACGTGTTCGCTCGCCAGCCGTCCGCACACTGGCGCGCGCTGCTCGAAGGCACCGACGCGTGTTTCGCGCCGCTGCTGAGCGTGGCCGACGCGGCCGCGCATCCGCATAACGTGGCGCGCGGGATTTATCGTACCGACGAGAGCGGGAACCTGAGGGCGCGTGTGGCGCCGCGCTTTTTGCCGCTGGCGGGGGAGGCGGCGGATCCGGCGTAGCGTGCACGTCGATCTGGCCTGGTGCGTGAAAAACCGCGGTTCGGCACGGCAGCGGTGGATTTAATTGGTGCTCGTTTAGGTGCTGAATTTGGGGCCAAATAAAGCATAATCGTTGCCTGGCTGGAGAAGGAATCGACATGCCTCACACCATGCTGGCCAGCGTGACCGCGAGCGTTTCGGCGCTGAAACGGAACCCGATGGGGACGGTCGCGGCAGGAGAGGGCTTCCCGGTCGCGATTCTGAATCACAACGAGCCTGCGTTCTATTGCATTCCGGCGAAGACGTGGGGCGAACGTCTGCAAGACATTGAAGACAATGCGTTGGCCGATTCGCGCGCCAAGGAGAGGGTCGTCAAGGTCACGCTGAATGACCTTTGAACGTGCCTTTCTCGAATCTGCATTGAGGGAGTGGAAGAAGCTCGATCGCACTGGTCGCGATCAATACAAGGCCAGGCTTGCCGAGCGGATCGAGCATCCTCGCGTTCCCTCGGCCGAACTGCATGGCCACCCGGATCGTGACAGGATCAAGCTGCGCGGCGTCGGCTACCGACTCGTCTACGAAGTACGCGATTCGGAAGTTGTCGTTCTGGTCGTCGCAGTCGGCCGGCGTGAAGGCGATGCAGTCTATCTTGCCGCGATGAAACGTTAGGTCGGGACGCGCTGTACATGTGAGCGGCGCGCGCGGTCTTGCTGCGGCGCCCGGCCATCGGGTTCGAATCCACCCACGTCGTTCGGCGTGCCGACAATCGCTTTCGCCCGTTCAGATCGGTCAGGCCGTTTCCGCCGGGCCATCCGGCATCTTGCCGTCGCCGACGCGGTTGATCGTGCCTTGCGCGATCGCGACGAGGCGTTCGTGATCGCCGTCGATGACGAACACATGACACTGGCAGGTCGCCTGATGCCGCCCTGCGTAGACGAGCTTCGCGCGTGCGACGAGCGTGCCGTTCACGGCCGGCCGCAGGTAGTTGATCTTGTATTCGGCGGTGATCACGCGCGGGCCGAGCACGAGCGCGCCGGCGAACGTCAGCGCATTGTCCGCGAGATAGCTGATGACGCCGCCGTGCACGAAACCGTGCTGCTGCCGCAGTTCGTCGCGCACGGGCAGACACAGCGACACTTCGTTGTCGCCGATATGCATCAGCTCCGTGCCCAGCAGCATGCTGAACGGTTGCGCGCGCAATGCGCCGCGCGCGTGGTCCGTGATGTCGGTCATCGAACTTCCCTCGAAATGCGTGCCCGCTTGCGCTGAACTCTAGGAAGGGGGCTGCGGATAAGCAAGGAAATTCGTTCACGTTTTGTGCAAATTACGGCGTGACGCGACGCGATTATTGCGTCGAATACCGAAGATCTCCTCTGTTTGCGGGCGATTCCGAGGGAATGCGCGGGCAACGCGAACATTGCCGCCTTCCGCTCCTAAAGTCCGACGAAGAAATGCCGCTAATGCCGGGGCATTGCCTCATCGTCCGCTTTCCAGGAATCTCCCCATGTTCGGAAAAATCAAGCTCGCGTCGGGTCTGCTCGGCGTGTTGACCGTGTTCTGCCTCTTCCTGCTCGCGATCGAAGCGCTCGGCTTCTGGGCGCTCACGTCGACGCGCAGCGGCGTCGACGATCTGTCGAACGTCGCGATCGCGCAGGTCGACGCGGCCAGCCGGGCGACCGAGCAGCTGCTCGACGCGCGCATCAACCTGTCGCGCGCCGGTACGCGGATGGTGCGCGGCGGCCCGAAGCCGGAAGACATCATCCGCCATGCCGGCGCGTCGCTCGCGGAAGCGGACAAGGCGTTCGCCGTGCTGACGGCCGCGCAGCCGGTCGACGACACGAACCGCGCGCGCGTCGCGGCGCTCGCGGAGCGCTATCGCGCGCTGCGCGGCGCGCTGGGCGAACTCGTGCAGTTCCTCGACGCGGACAACATCCAGGCGTTCCTCGACCAGCCGACGCAAGGCATCCAGGACGCCTATATCGCCGAGCTGCACCGCTTCACCGACTATGGCGGCGCATCGAGCCGCGCGGCGCTCGACACGATCGACGGCGGCATGCTGTGGTTCAAGTCGGTCGGCATCGTGCTGCTGGTGGCGATGCTCGCGGCGAGCGCCACGATCTACGCGGCCGCGCGGCGCGCGGTCGTCGCGCCGCTGGAGGACGCCGGCCGCCATTTCGAACGGATCGCGCAGGGCCGGCTCGACGAAACCGTGCGCGCGGGCGGCGTGTTCGAGATCGACCGGATGCTGCGCGGCCTTGCCGCGATGCAGACGAGCATCGCAAGCACCGTGCGCACGGTGCGCCACGCGTCCGACGCGATCCACCTCGGCGCGGGCGAGATCGCGGGCGGCAACGCCGACCTGTCGGCGCGCACGGGCACGCAGGCTGCGTCGCTCGAGGAAACCGCCGCGAGCATGGAGGAGCTGACCGCGACCGTCCGGCAGAACACCGACAGCGCCCGCGCGGCGAGCGCGCTGGCCGACGCGGCGCTCGAGGCGACGAGCCACGGCGGCGGCGTGGTCGACAGCGTGATCGACCGGATGCGCGGCATCGCGCAAAGCTCCGGGCGGATCGCGGAGATCATTTCGGTGATCGACGGCATCGCATTCCAGACCAACATCCTCGCGCTGAACGCGGCGGTCGAGGCCGCGCGGGCCGGCGAACAGGGGCGCGGCTTCGCGGTGGTCGCGGGCGAGGTGCGGTCGCTCGCGCAGCGCAGCGCGCAATCGGCGAAGGAGATCAAGGCGCTGATCGAGGATTCGGTTGCGCAGATCAACGGCGGCGCGGAACTCGTCGAGCGCGCCGGCGACGCGATGCGGACGGTGTCGGCGTCGATCACGCGCGTCGTGCAGACGATGTCGGAGATCACGGCCGCGTCGGTCGAGCAGAGCGTCGGGATCGAGCAGGTGAACCAGGCCGTCACGCAGATGGATCAGCTTACGCAGCAGAACGCGGCGCTGGTCGAGGAAGTCGCGGCGGCGGCGGCGTCGCTGAACGACCAGACCGCGCACCTGATGCAGGCCGTGTCGGTGTTCGAACTGGGTGACGGACGCGCCGCCCGCGGCGAACGCGCGGCGCCGTCGTTCGCCGGGACGGGTTACGAGCCGGCCGGCAGCGCCGCGTAGGCGGTGGCGAGGTGGTAGGGCGTCGTCGACGGCATGTCGGCGCGCGACACCTGCCCGTCCGCCGTCTTGCACTCGAACCAGCCGCGCGGATGCAGGAACCGCGCGGCGAACCGCTCGATCTGCCGCGCCAGCGGCGCGGAGGCCGGCGTGCCGCCGTGCGTCGCGAGCGCGCGCAGGTATTCGGTCTGCGCCCAGATCCGCTGTGTGCCGTCGACGCACGCGCCTTGCGCGTCGAGCGCCGCGCAGACGCCGCCCGTTTGCGGATCGACGCCGTATTGCTCCGCGAACGCGAACGCGCGCGACAGCGCGGCGGGGAGCCCGGTCTGCGCGAGCCGCGCGCCGGCCGCATCGACCAGATAGAACCACTCGAATTGATGGCCGGGCTCGAAGCGGTTGTCGGCCGCGCCCAGCGGCAGCTCGGCCACGCAGCCGGTCGCCGCGTCGACGAACGTGCGCTCGACGGCCTGCGCGGTGCGCAACAACGCATCGTCGAACGCCGCGTCGCCGAATGCATCGGCGGCCGCGAGCCATGCTTCGGTCAGGTGCATCAGCGGATTCTGCAGCGCACCGCTGCCGGATGACGAGAAATCGGCGTGGCGCGCCGCATCGAGCAGTGCGTCGCCGGGGCGCGGGGCGAAGCGATCCTGGATCAGCGCGGCCGTCTCCGCGGCCACCGTGCGCGCGTCGGCGTCGCCCGAAGCCGCATGCCATGCGGCGCACGCAAACACGACGAACGCGTGCGTATAGAGATCCTTGGTCGTATCGAGCGGCGCGCCGCGCGCATCGACGCTGTAGATCCAGCCGCCGTGGCGCGCGTCGCGAAAGCGGCGGCACAGCGCGTCGAACAGCGTGGCCGCGTGCGCGGTGTCGCCGGCCTGCGCGAACACGAACAGTTGCCGAGCGCACGCCATTGCGCGATAACGGGTGACGGGCAGCGGCGCGTGGGTGGCCGGATCGACGGCCTCGAACGGCAGCTGCAATGACGGGTCGAACCCTGAACCTCGCCAGATCGGCAAGACGACGTGCGCGAAATGGTGGCGCAGCTGGGCGGCCTGGGCGGATGCGGAGTCGGAAACGGGCATGGCGGGGTTGAGCGCTTGGATCGAAACGTGTCGGCACGGCCCGGAGGATCGGCGCGGCCGGGGCCAAGGATAAAACATTCCGCGCGGCCGGCACCAAAAAAAGGAGAGAAATCGGATGCTCAGCAACCTGGAACTCGTGATGCGGCTCGTTCTCGCGGCGGCGCTCGGCAGCGTCATCGGCTTCGAGCGCGAGCGCCTGTCGTGGGCGGCGGGCCTGCGTACGCACATGCTGGTGTGCGTCGGCTCGACGCTGATCATGATCGTGTCGGCGTTCGGTTTTGCCGATGTGCTCGGCAGCAGCGACCACATCATGCTCGACCCGTCGCGGATCGCCGCGCAGGTCGTGTCGGGCATCGGCTTCCTCGGCGCGGGCTCGATCCTGCTGCGCGGCGAGATCGTGCGCGGGCTGACGACGGCCGCGAGCCTGTGGTCGGTCGCCGCGATCGGTCTCGCGGTGGGCGGCGGGCTCTACGTCGCGTCGATTTCGGCGACGATCATCATCCTGATCATCCTGGCCGGCATCAAGCCGCTGGAGCGGCGCTACTTCACGGTGCGCCAGCGGCGCCAGCTCGCGCTGACGGTCGTGAGCGGCACGCTGACGTTCGACTCGCTGCATGCGGCGCTCGGTCCGGACAGTGCGCGCGTGAAGCAGTTCATCGTGCAGCGTGCCGACGACACGGGCGAGCACGACGAGGTGCGCATCGCGCTGGCGCGGGTGTCGGAACTCGAGTACCGGGCGATCTGCGACAAGCTGCGCGGGCTGAAGGGGGTGACGCGTTTCGAAGAAGGCAACGGATTGTCGGGCGACGAATAGGCCGAAGCGGTTGCGGGGCTGGCGACGATGGCCGATCACGGATTCCGTTCGACGACCGGTTGCGCGTCCGTGGCCCCCAACTCCTTTCCATGACCGACGCTTCGTAACGGGCCACGCGGTTCCGATGAACTGCGGCGCGCGGAACAACGCGACGCTCGATCAATGCCGCGTGTCGCTGCCGGGATCGGACTCGCACAACGTCGACACGGTAATGTGGTCGATGGCGAGACACGCGAACGGATGACCGGCGATGTGCGACCGCCCTTGCCCGGGCGGCCTGGATGCATGGCGGGCGTCGGACCTGCCTGTCTGGCTGGCGAGGCCCGACGCCCGCGCGCGTTCCCGTTTGGCTGAGTCTTCCGGACGACCGGCGCCGATGCTGGTCCCGACCGATGATTGAAGGCTGGCGATACGGTTCTAAGTATTAGTTAAAAATCCAGAAATAGTTTCTGTCCTATTTGTATATAGGAAGAGAACTAAAAATATTCAGCGCATCGAAGTCGCCATTGGCCACATGAAGGCCGACGGCAGGCTCTGTCGCAACCGGCTCAAGGTGCCGAGGCGAAGCAACTCATGCGGTGCCGTGTTGCGCCGGTCACGACTTGCGGATGATCCTGCGCAAGCTGCCGCTCCCTTTACCCCCCCGATTCTCATCGCTTTGCTCGGATCGAAACCGTCGGGCTATCGACGGGCCGACCTCGCTCACATGTGGAAACGAATTTTTCGGAAACTCAAATATATATAGTACGAATACTATTAAATGGAGATGAGGATTGGTACAAGTATTGTTATTGATTGCGGGTTGCGATGGCTATCATTGCAGGTCGTGACCATGCCGCATCGAATTTTGTTATCCAATATGGCCGAGGGAAATTTCATGGGCTTCCGTGCGGTAGTTGATGTATTTAAGAAATATGGCGAACGTGATAATTCGAGGCAGTGTGGGTTTCGGAAGTGGAGTTGGGGAGAGTGGTGATGAAGTATCTTATTTTTATCGTTGCTATCGCTATGGGGAATGTTGCTCAGGCGACATGCACGATTCAGAGAACCGACGGTGTATATGTCGAGTCGCTTATTGTCACGCTGCCGAAGTTCAATCCTCCTCCGTT
The DNA here is from genome assembly GCF_017104685.1 of Burkholderia sp. Tr-20355. Classification (NCBI taxonomy): domain Bacteria; kingdom Pseudomonadati; phylum Pseudomonadota; class Betaproteobacteria; order Burkholderiales; family Burkholderiaceae; genus Burkholderia; species Burkholderia sp. Tr-20355. Next base: position 33,971 of record NZ_JAAGPK010000075.1, read on the forward strand.
CGATCCGGATATTCCGGAGGGGGCCGTGATCTTTTCATCCGGTGGAGCATCGACTGGCTTGGGTGGATCCCTGAATTGCACGTCTCAAATCGGTGGGCTCAGATATGTTGGAACGCTGAGCGCCACTCCCGGAAAATATAGCACCTATCCTACTCCGGTCGCCGGGGTGGGCGTGCGAATCAGAGGTGGGATTAAAGAGGCGGAGTGGTGGCCGGTATCGGACTATTGGTATGGCACTACAGGGCGTTTTGATCCGGGAGCCAGCTTTACGATTGAGCTTGTAAAAACAGGTGACATTACGGCGCCAGGTAGTTTGATCGGTGAAATTGGAAAAACCGAAGCGTGGCTTCATAATGCGAAAGTTCGTTCGATTGTAACGAACGGTGCGATCAATATTATCCCTCGCGTGCCGACCTGCAATCTGCTCACCTCAAAAATTGAGGTTAATTTGGGGGTGGTCTCGTTGGCTGATTTTAAAGGCCCCGGCACAAGCTCGCCGCCGAAATCCTTCGAAGTGCGCCTCAAGTGCTCCGGCGGCAATCCGGGCACGGCAACGAGAATGTTCATGACGCTGACGGACGCGGCCAATCCCGCGAATCGTTCAAACACGCTTTCTCTTGCGCCAGGCTCCAAGGCCGAAGGCTTCGGCATTCAGATAGTGCGTGGTGCGGACAATACGCTGGTCAGTTACGGTCCGGATTCGTCGGCAGTCGGCAATCCGAACCAATGGGAAGTCGGAAAGTTCGGCAACGTCGGCGTGACGATTCCGTTCAAGGCGCAGTACGTACGAACGTCCGCGCAACTGAAGGGCGGCAATGCGAATGGCTTTGCGACTTTCACGATGAGCTATCAATGATGAAGGCGTAGGTGCGTTGACGAAAGCCAGGGTGGCAACCGAAACACGCTGGCCGGACAACCTCGCCGTGCAGCGTGATGTTGAACAGTGGGCTGGCCGATCGACCGTTACCCGATCTCGACGTCGCGCGCGTTCCTTCAGCCGCCCTAGTTTCGCATGAGCCCTGGAGCACGGTCGATCCGGAACGCTCGCGCTCAAGTCGTTGCGCCGCAGTCGAGACCGAAGCGGTGCACGGGTTCGATGTGCGGCCGGTGGTCGAACTGACCTGCCCCTGCAAACAGGGCCAGCCGGAGTCTAGTAAAGTTCGTTTTCTGAACGGTCCCGGTTTTCAGTGCCAAAGGCAATGTTAGTCTTCGGCGTTCTGTTGGTCCGTCAGTTGGGCCTGCAGGCCCAACTGACGGACGTATTCGGCAGGCGGCACTTCACCGAGAGCCCTGTGAGGCCGACTCTCGTTGTATTCGACCCGCCATCGCTCAATCTGCTCCCTGGCGTCGGCCAGCGATGTGAACCAGTGCACGTTCAGGCATTCATCGCGTAGCGTGCCGTTGGACGACTCCACGAATGCGTTATCCGTTGGCTTGCCGGGCCGGCTGAAGGCAATCTCGACCTTGTGATGGTAAGCCCACAGGTCCATCACCTGACTCGTAAATTCCGAGCCGTTGTCACAAAACAGCGTGCGGGGCGCTCCGCGTTTGCTCTTCAATTCATCCAGTGCACGCACGACATCTGAAGCGCTCAGTCGCTGGCCAACATCGATGGCTAGTGCTTCGCGCGTAAAGACGTCGATGATGGTCAGCGCGCGGAACCTCTGGCCGTTCGAAAGCTGTTCGGCGGCGAAGTCCAAACCCCACGCCTGATTTGCCGCCGTCGACTTTGCACGTGCCGGGCGGCTCATCCGTGCACGTCGCTTGCGATTTGGTCTGTAGCACAGCGACAGCCCTTCCTCACGATACAAACGGTACAGCCGATTCTTGCTGACCTGATAGCCCTCCCGTAGCAGCAGCACGCGTATCTTGCGGTAACCATAGCGCACCCGCGTCGCCGCGATTTCACACATGCGCTGCCGCAATGCAGTCTGCGGGTCTCGGTGACTGCGATACTGGTACACCGAGCGCGATATGGCCGTCAGGCGGCAAGCACGTTGTTCTGCTATTCCATAGGTAGACTTTAGATAATCCACGACGTGGCGCCTTGGCGAGGACATCACTACTTTTTTTTTCAATACGTCGGTCAGCATCGCCTTGTCCAACGTCAGCTCCGCGACCACCTTCTTCAGTTGGGCGTTCTCGTCTTGAAGCTGATTGAGCTGCCGCACCTGGTCCGTCTGCAAACCGGCATATACCTTCTTCCAGCGATAGAAGGTTTGCATCCGAAATGCCCAAGTGACGAATCAGTTCCGCTACCGGCATGCCTGCTTCGGCCTGTTTCAACACCGCCACAATCCGCTCGACACTGAAGCGCTTGCGTTTCATCGTACGGCTCCTTGCATACTGAAAAAGTCCGCCGAAAACTCGCTTACATCAGGGCACTGTTTACTGGGGGCCGCTCACCGTCGAAGACGGGTTTGTCGGTTGGTTTGAGTGCTTTGGCTTGTTTGTCGGTTAGCATCGGTTTTTTGGCCCATCACGTAGCCCATCGAGGATTACTGGATAGGGCTGGAAATTGGACGAATTGATGATGCAAGTTATTGATTTGTTGGTGAATAATTGGATTTCAATGGATGTTCCTGGACGATAATTTGGCAGACATGACCGAATCCGTTTCCACGCCTCGCCCCCGTTCCCGTTCCACCCGTTCGTCGGCCCGTTCCCGCCAGCGCTCGGCCGCTGCCGCAGGCAGCACGTCCGCCCGGGCGACGGCACGATCCGGCAGTGCGCCGGCCGGCGACGTGCCGCGGGACGAACGGACGCTCGACCTGTTCGGCGATCCGGTGCTCGAGCCGGGCGAGCGCATGCCGGTTGCGGCGCGCGATGACGCGATCGGGGAAGCCGATGCGGCCGGTGCCGACGACGGGCGACAGGCCACGCTGGACGGGTTCATCGCGCCGGAGCCCGAGATTGCGGCCGGACACGCGGCAGCCGAAGGCGCGGCGCAGCCGGAAGGCGGGGGCGCGGCCGAGAGTATGTCGACACCTGAAGGCGGTTTGGCTGCGAACGTCGACGGTCCATCCGCCGATGGCGGCGCCATGAAGTCAGCCGATTTGCCTGCCGCCGACGGCGCCGAGAAGGCGGCGGCCACGCTGCAAGCGGCCGCTGGCGCCGCGGCGAAGGCAGCCGAATCGCCAGCGGCAGAGGCTGAAGTTGCGAAGCCGGCCGCTGAGGCTGTGGCCGTCAAATCCCGCGAGGGGAAATTTTCCGGCGAGGCCGTGAGGGAGCGCCGCCCGTCGTCGGGCGGCAAGCGCCGGGCGGCTGCCGGTGCGAGCGAAACGGCGGCGAAACAATCCGCGCCGGCTGCGACGCGCGTCGACGCGGCGCCGGAAGCGGCTGAAGCGAACCGCTCGCCGGACATCGCCACCGCGCCTGTCGCGTCACCGATGCCGGTAGAGGCTGCCGAGCCGGCAAGCATCACGAATTCGGCGACAGCCAAGGAGGCTGCCGCGCAGCCCGACGTTCCGCAGCCGCCCGTCACGCAGCCGGTGGCCTCCGTTGCGTCCTTCGTCACGAAGCCGTCGTCGGAGCGCGCGCACCCGGCCGCGCCGGCCTTCGATCCGGATACGCACCTGCGCCCGCTGACCGACCGGCTCGCCGTGCTGCAGTCCGACGTGGACGGCGTGACCCGCGCGGCCGATCGCGAGATGCGTCGCGTCAACCGTCTGCTGCTGGCACTGGCCGTCGTCGTGTTGGCGGGACTCGTCGCGCTGGTGATGCAGACGCGGCAGATCGCGCACCTGAAGCAGGACGCGGCCGCGAAGCAGCAGCGGATCGATCGACTCGCGGCCGACCTGTCGACGCAGCAGGCGACGCTGATGACGCTCGAGGAACACCACGAAGCGCTCCTGTCGCAAGTCGACCGGCTGCAGCGCACGGCGAACCGCGAGGCGGCGGTTGCCAAGCGAACCCGTCGAACGCGTTAATTAATCCGACCCTATCCTGCGGCCCTTACGGGGCAAGGATTACCGTTTCGCGCCGACGATCCGCTGTCGCGCGCGTGCGGCAAACTGATGCGGCCCGCTGGCAGAGTTCAGGGAAAACCCTTAGAATGGAGTCAATCTAAGGGAAAACCCTAGCCCTCTGTCAGGAGTCTCAAATGAGCTTCATCTTCGCCCTGCTGCAAAAGATCGACGACCTGTTCGTGTCCCCGCACCTGCCGCTCGACGCCGAATATTCGTATGCCGCGCGTCGCGCCGAAGCCGAGCGCGTGCGTCGTGCGCACCTCGTACCGATCGTCCTGTATCGCCGCTGATTCGCTGATTCGCTGATTCGCTGATTCGGCGCGGCGTCCGCCGAACCTGTCCGCCCGTTTTCCACCGCCGCATCGCGCGCCGGTGCGACTGTCCCGCTACACTGGAAGTCCGATTCCGTTCACGGCGACCGGGCCATGCTGCAGATGCGGCCGATGACGGCCGGCGAATTCCACGCGTACCGCACGCGCGCCATCGACGGCTACGCGCGCGATCTCGTGTCCTCCGGACAAAATGCTGTCGAAGATGCGGCCGAGCGTGCGCGCGCCTGCTTCGATACGCTGCTGCCGGACGGCCTGCTGACCGCCGGCCAGACCCTCGTCATGCTCGTCGACGGCGCCAGCGGCGACGCGGTGGGCGACCTCTGGTACGCGATCGTCCCCGAAGGGCCGAACCGCACGCTGTTCATCTACGACCTCGACATTGTCCCGTCCCGGCGCCGCCAGGGCTGGGCCACGCGCGCGCTCGATGCGCTCGATGCCGAGGCGCGCCGGTATGGTGTCACCGAGATCGGGTTGTCGGTGTTCAATCACAACACGGCGGCGCGCGCGCTGTATCGTGCGTGCGGCTTCGCGCCGATCACCACGACGTTGATCAAGCCGGTCGTGTCGGACTGAATCCGCCGACCGGCCCGTCCCGCCGATCCGGGGCGCCGCAGCCGGCATATGCCGGCTACCCTCCCGACCCTTCCGGCTGGACGATGGCCGAACGGCCATTCTGCCGTCCGGCCATCGCCCCCCGCACGCATCAGCGTGCGCGGCCTTTCCATCTCCGCAGCAGCAATGCGTTGGTCACGACGCTGACGCTGGAAAACGCCATCGCCGCGCCCGCGATCACCGGGTTCAGCCAGCCGAGCGCCGCCAGCGGCACGCCGACCAGGTTGTAGACGAACGCCCAGAACAGGTTCTGCTGGATCTTGCGGTACGTGCGTTTCGAGATGTCGATCGCGTCGGCGACGAGCGCCGGATCGCCGCGCATCAGCGTGATGCCGGCCGTGTGCATCGCGACGTCCGTGCCGGTCGCCATCGCAATGCCGACATCGGCCGCGGCGAGCGCGGGCGCATCGTTGATCCCGTCGCCGACCATCGCGACGATGCCGTCGTGCGTGCGCTTCAGCTCGGCGACGACGCGTGCCTTGTCGTCGGGCAGCACCTGCGCATGCACTTCGCCGATGCCGAGCGCCGCCGCGACGG
>NZ_JAAGPK010000076.1:0-39426 GCF_017104685.1 Burkholderia sp. Tr-20355
GCAACACGGTCGACGGCGTGTTCACGACGGTGCAGGACGTCGCGCAGACGGTGCTGTTCCTGTCGGCGTTCCCGAGCGCCGCGCTCACGGGTCAATCGTTCATCGTCAGCCACGGCTGGTTCATGCAGTAACGCGGGGGCGGGTGGCATGGCCGCCTGCCGGGTAGGACGGCAGAAAAAAACGCGCTCCGTGGAGCGCGTTTTTCATGTCGGAGGGCGGAGCCGTTGACGGCTGCCACCCGGTGCCGCGTTACTTCAGGACGGCCGCAATCGCGTTGGCGACCGCGTCGAGGTTGCGCGTGTTCAGCGCGGCAACGCAGATCCGGCCCGTGCCGACCGCATAGATGCCGAACTCGTCGCGCAGGCGATCGACTTGCGCCGAGGTCAGGCCCGAATACGAGAACATCCCGCGCTGTGCGTTGATGAAGCTGAAATCGCGATCGACGCCGCTCGCCTTCAGGCGCTCGACGAGACCGTTACGCATCGCGCGGATCCGATCGCGCATCTCGCCGAGTTCCTGCACCCACGAGGCGTGCAGTTCCGGCGACGCGAGCACGGCTGCGACGACGGCGCCGCCATGGGTCGGCGGGTTCGAGTAGTTCGTGCGGATCACGCGCTTCAGTTGCGACAGCACGCGCGTCGCTTCTTCCTTGCTCGACGTGATGATCGACAGCGCGCCGACGCGCTCGCCGTACAGCGAGAACGACTTCGAGAACGACGACGACACGAATGCGTTCAGGTCGGCCGCGGCAAACAGACGCACGGCGGCGGCATCGGCCTCGATGTTCTCGCCGAAGCCCTGGTACGCCATGTCGAGGAACGGCACGAGATTGCGCGCCTTCACGACGTCGACGACCTGTTGCCATTGCGCTTCGGTCAGGTCCACGCCGGTCGGGTTGTGGCAGCACGCGTGCAGCACGACGACCGTGCCGGCTTCGTAGCCGTTCAGCGCCGACAGCATGCCTTCGAAGTTCACGCCGTTGGTGGCCGCGTCGTAGTACGGGTACGCGACGACTTCGAAGCCGGCGGCTTCGAACAGCGCGCGGTGGTTTTCCCAGCTCGGATCGCTGATCGCGACCTTCACGTTCGGGTTCACGGTGCGCAGGAAGTCTGCACCGATCTTCAACGCGCCCGTGCCGCCCAGTGCCTGGGCCGTGACCACGCGGCCCGCCGCGATCAGCGGCGAGTCGTTGCCGAGCAGCAGCTTCTGCACGGCCGCATCGTAGGCGGCGATCCCGTCGATCGGCAGGTAGCCGCGCGGCAGGCCGGCCTCGACACGCGCCTGCTCGGCTTCCCGAACCGCGCGCAGCAGCGGAATCTTGCCGTCTTCGTTCGTGTACACGCCGACGCCGAGGTTGACCTTGGTCGGACGCGCATCGGCGTTGAAGGCTTCGTTCAGGCCCAGGATCGGGTCGCGGGGAGCAAGCTGGACAGCGGAGAAGAGCGACATGATGATTCGGCAGTAGTGAAAAGAGGGTCAGGCTTTCAGCCGGCAGGGCGGGCGCAGCGGACCGCGCGCCAACGGCACGGCGCCGGAAAGCGCAGCAGCCTGATATTGTAGCGAATTCGCGCCGGCGGGGGCGGCGAATCCGTCGCGATTCGCCGCCGAATCGCGATTTCGGGCGGCCGTGGCGCGTCAGGAGCCGACAGCAGTTCGCGCGGCCGCGAAGCGCTAGAATGCTTTCTTTGCCCTTGCTCCGGCCGCACTCCATGTCCGAACATCATGCCGAAGTCGGCGACGCGCTCGACGAATCCAAATTCGTCACCTTCGAAGGGTCGCCGTTCCAGCTGTACCAGCCGTATCTGCCCGCCGGCGACCAGCCGACCGCGATCGAGACGCTTGTCGAAGGCGTCGGCGACGGCCTTGCCTTCCAGACGCTGCTCGGCGTGACGGGGTCGGGCAAGACCTTCACGATGGCCAACACGATCGCGCGGCTCGGCCGCCCGGCGATCGTGTTCGCGCCGAACAAGACGCTCGCGGCCCAGCTCTATGCGGAGTTCCGCGAGTTCTTCCCGCGCAACGCGGTCGAGTACTTCGTCTCGTACTACGACTACTACCAGCCTGAGGCGTATGTGCCGCAGCGCGACCTGTTCATCGAGAAGGATTCGTCGATCAACGAGCACATCGAGCAGATGCGGCTGTCGGCGACCAAGAGCCTGATGGAGCGCCGCGACGTGGTGATCGTCGCGACGGTGTCGGCGATCTACGGTATCGGCAACCCGTCCGAATACCACCAGATGATCCTGACGCTGCGCACCGGCGACAAGCTCGGCCAGCGCGACGTGATCGCGCGGCTGATCGCGATGCAGTACACGCGCAACGAGCAGGATTTCCAGCGCGGCACGTTCCGCGTGCGCGGCGACACGATCGACATCTTCCCGGCCGAACACGCGGAAATGGCCGTACGCGTCGAGCTGTTCGACGACGAGGTCGAGACGCTGCACTTGTTCGACCCGCTGACGGGGCGCGTGCGGCAGAAGATTCCGCGCTTCACCGTGTATCCGTCGTCGCACTACGTGACGCCGCGCGACACCGTGATGCGGGCCGTCGAGACGATCAAGGAAGAATTGCGCGAACGCCTCGAGTTCTTCCATCGCGAGGGCAAGCTCGTCGAGGCGCAGCGTCTCGAGCAGCGCACGCGCTTCGATCTCGAGATGCTGCAGGAGCTCGGCTTCTGCAAGGGCATCGAGAACTACTCGCGGCATTTCTCGGGAGCGGCGCCCGGCGACCCGCCGCCGACGCTCGTCGACTACCTGCCGCCCGATGCGCTGATGCTGCTCGACGAATCGCACGTGCTGATCGGCCAGTTGAACGGGATGTACAACGGCGACCGCGCGCGCAAGGAAAACCTCGTCAATTACGGGTTCCGCCTGCCGTCGGCGCTCGACAACCGGCCGCTGAAGTTCCCCGAGTTCGAGCGCAAGATGCGCCAGGTCGTGTTCGTGTCGGCCACGCCGGCCGACTACGAGAAGCGCGTAACGGGGCAGATCGCCGAGCAGGTCGTGCGGCCGACGGGCCTCGTCGATCCGGAAATCGAGGTGCGGCCCGCGAGCACGCAGGTCGACGACGTGCTGACCGAGATCAACGCGCGCGTGAAGGCCGGCGAGCGTGTGCTGATCACCGTGCTGACGAAGCGCATGGCCGAGCAGCTCACGGAATTCCTGGCCGACCACGGCGTCAAGGTGCGCTACCTGCACAGCGACATCGACACGGTCGAGCGCGTCGAGATCATCCGGGACCTGCGGCTCGGCACGTTCGACGTGCTGGTCGGGATCAACCTGCTGCGCGAGGGCCTCGACATTCCGGAAGTGTCGCTCGTCGCGATCCTCGACGCGGACAAGGAAGGCTTCCTGCGCGCCGAGCGCTCGTTGATCCAGACGATCGGCCGTGCCGCGCGGAACGTGAACGGCAAGGCGATCCTCTACGCGGACAACATGACCGATTCGATGACGCGCGCGATCGGCGAGACCGAGCGGCGCCGCGCGAAGCAGATGGCCTACAACGAAAAGATGGGCATCACGCCGCGCGGCGTCGTGAAGCGCATCAAGGACATCATCGACGGCGTCTACAATGCCGACGACGCGCGTGCGGAGCTGAAAGAAGCGCAGCAGCGCGCGAAATTCGAGGACATGTCGGAAAAGCAACTCGCGAAGGAAATCAAGCGTCTCGAGAAGCAGATGGCCGATTACGCGAAGAACCTCGAATTCGAGAAGGCCGCCGCGACGCGCGACCAGCTTGCCGTGCTGCGCGAGCGCGTGTTCGGCGCGAACGTCGGCGACCACATCAGCGGCGGCCGGTAACTCTTTCCAAGCGTCACCGAAACCTTGCGGTAAAGCGCCTGTAAGCCTTGTCGGATCAGGGGTTTACGTGGCTCTTCGTTTGTTCCGAATCGGGTTCGGTGCTAAACTTCGCCATGATTGAGAATTGTTCGCATTAACGTTCTTCGTCGCGTTAGTGTTTCCAGCGGGCGGCCCCGGCGGCGGCCCGGGTGTCGTCAAGATAGTCAGACAAATAACAAGGAGTGTCCATGTTGGGTTCTTCGTTCATCCGCACGACGGTTGCGGTAGCGGCGGCGCTTGCCGCGATGTCGGCCTCGGCTGCCGAATATCCGATCGGCAAGCAGCAGATCCAGGGCGGCATGGAAATCGGCGCGGTGTACCTGCAGCCGATCACGATGGACCCGGAAGGGATGATGCGCAAGGCGTCGGATTCCGACATCCACCTCGAGGCCGACATCCATGCGGTCAAGAACAACCCGACGGGTTTCGCTGAGGGCGACTGGATGCCGTACCTGCAGGTCACGTACAAGCTGACGAAGCAGGGCGACACGAAGTGGAAGGCTGAAGGCGACCTGATGGGCATGGTCGCGAGCGACGGCCCGCACTATGGCGACAACGTGAAGCTGAACGGCCCCGGCAAGTATCACCTGACGATGGTCGTCAAGCCGCCGATGCAGTCGGGCCACATGGCATTCGGCCGCCACGTCGACAAGGAAACGGGCGTGGGTGCATGGTTCAAGCCCATCACGCTCGAGTACGACTTCCCGTTCGCCGGTATCGGCAAGAAGGGCGGTTACTGATCGGCAGCATCACGAACGGCGCGCTTCGGCGCGCCGTCGGCGTAGAGAACCCAGAATGAAAATTCCCCAGAAAATCGTTGCCGCGGCCGCTGCGCTGTGGCTTGCCGGCGCCGCACACGCGGCCGATCTGCCGACGTTCAAGCTCGAGATGACGGACGGCAAGCTGAATCCCGCCCGCATCGAGGTGCCGGCCGGCCAGCGTTTCAAGATCGAGATCAAGAACACCGGCAAGGGCGCCGCCGAATTCGAGAGCGTGCAGTTGCGCAAGGAGAAGGTGCTTGCACCGGGCGCCGATTCGTTCGTGGTCGTCGCTCCGCTGTCGCCGGGCGAATACAAGTTTTTCGACGATTTCCACCAGCAGGCACAGGGCGTGATCGTCGCGAAGTAACGCGTTTTATCTGCGTGCGGGCGTACGAGTCCCTTGCCCCGCGCGTCAGGAGGTATCGATGGGTCAGATCTTGTTCATCGTCTGGCGGGAGAGCGTCGAAGCGCTGCTCGTCGTCGGCATTCTCTATGCATGGCTGAAAAACGGCGACGACGACGCGCGCCGCGGCCTGCCTTTCCTGTGGGCTGGCGTCGGCGTCGGCTTGCTGATGGCCGTCGGCCTCGGCGCCGCGCTGGTCGGTTTCACCGAAGTGCTGTCCGGCGACGCGCAGGACTACTTCCAGACCGCGATGGTGCTGATCGCGTGCGTGCTGATCGTGCAGATGGTGCTGTGGATGCGCCGGCACGGCCGCACGCTGAAGCGCGACATGGAGCAATCGCTGCAGCAGAGCACGCGCGATTCGAACTGGTGGGGCGTCGCCGTGCTGGTCGCACTCGCGATCGCGCGTGAAGGCAGCGAGACCGTGATCTTCCTGTACGGTCTCGGTTTCGGCCAGTCGGGTCACGTCGACGGCAACCAGATGCTCGCGGTCCTGATCGGTCTCGGCCTGGCGTTCTTCACGTTCTACCTGCTGCAGCTCGGCGGCAAGTACTTCTCGTGGCGGCATTTCTTCCGTGTCACCGAAGTGATGCTGCTGTTCCTCGGCGCGGGCCTGTTCCAGACGGGTGTCGACAAGCTGATCGACAAGGAAATCCTGCCGCTCGGCATCTCGCAGGTGTGGGATACGTCCGCGATCCTCGATGACTCGGGCACGTTCGGCTCGCTCGTCGCGACGCTGACCGGCTATCGTGCGCATCCGGCACTGACCAACTTGGTCGCCTATGCGGTGTACTGGGCCGTCGTCTGGCTGCTGATGAAGCGCGCGAGCCGCCGTCTGGCCGTCGCCGCGGGCCGCGCGGCATGAGCGTGGTCGCCGCAGTCAAGCGGGGCTGGCTCGCACAGGCCGGCCAGTGGATGCAGCGCCACGGCGCGCTGATCCGCGGCATCCAGTGGATCGTCGTCGCGGTCTACGCATTCCTGATCATCGTCCCGGCGGTGTTGCCGCTGCCGGACGATTCCGCGCATCTGTGGAGCAACCTCACGCTGATCGCGCAGTTCGCGTTCTGGGGCATCTGGTGGCCGTTCGTGCTGCTGTCGATGGTGATGCTCGGCCGCGTGTGGTGCGGCGTGCTGTGCCCGGAAGGCGCGCTCACCGAATACGCGAGCAAGTTCGGTCGCGGCGGCCCGATTCCGCGCTGGATCCGGTGGGGCGGCTGGCCGTTCGTCGCGTTCGGGATCACGACGATCTACGGGCAGATGGTGAGCGTGTACCAGTACCCGCTCGCGGTGCTGTTCGTGCTCGGCGGCTCGACCGTCGGCGCGATCGTGATCGGCTTGCTGTATGGCCGCGAGAAGCGCGTGTGGTGCAAGTACCTGTGCCCGGTGAACGGCGTGTTCGGGCTGCTCGCGCGGCTCGCGCCGATGCGCTACAAGGTCGACGAGGATGCATGGCGCCGATCGTACAAGAACGGCGAGCACGGCCATCGCGTGATTCCGATCAACTGCGCGCCGCTCGTGCCGTTGCGCAGCATGAAGGGGGCGGCGGCGTGCCATATGTGCGGCCGCTGCAGCGGGCATCGCGACGCGATCTCGCTGTCGCTGCGCTCGCCGTCCGACGAGGTCGTGAACCTCGGTGCGCAGCAGGCGAGCGCGTGGGACACCGCACTGATCCTGTACGGCCTGCTCGGTGTCGCGATCGGCGCGTTCCACTGGACCGTCAGCCCGTGGTTCGTGCAGATCAAGCAATGGCTCGCGGGCTGGCTGATCGACCGTGACATCACGTGGCCGCTCGAAACGAATGCGCCGTGGTTCCTGCTCACGCACTATCCGGATCGCAACGACGTGTTCTCCTGGCTCGACGGCGGGCTGATCGTCAGCTACATCGTCGGCACGGGGCTCGTGTACGGCACGGCACTGCTGATATTGCTGGGCGGCGCCACGCTGATGCTCGGCCGCTTCGATCGCGTGCGGCTGCATCATCTCGCGCAGGCACTGATCCCGATCGCGGGAGCGGGCGTGTTCCTCGGCCTGTCGGCCACGACGCTGTCGCTGTTGCGCGCCGAGCATGTGCCGCTCGGGTGGGCGACCGACGTGCGCATCGCGATCCTGGTCGGCGCCAATGCATGGAGCGCGTGGCTCGCATGGAAAGTGACGGGGCGCTATGCGGCGTGGCCGCGCCGGCTCGCGGCATTCGTGTGGTTCGCCGTCGGGTTGGCGGTCGTCGACAGTGCGTGGTGGCTGATGTTCTGGGGTTTCTGACGGGTTTTGCATGCGGCTTCGGCGGCATGCATCAGCGTATCGAAGCAGGTGGACAGCATGCCTTCTGCATCGACCGCGCTAACAAAAAAGCGGCACGTCCTTCGACGTGCCGCTTTTTTTCACCCTTGTGCGAGAACCAAAAAAGTGGCTTGGCTTGCTGCAACGGCTGCTTGAGTGTGTTTGCACGAAGGGGTCTAGATCTCGCGTGCAAGCCGTTACGCTGGCTACTGCCCAACACCTCTCAGGGAGGTGGTCCCCACAATACTCTGTCTTACTTCGTCAGGATCAGTTTGCCGAGCCGCGTGGCACGCAACTGATACGTCTCTCCGTTGTGCGCGATGCTGATGTGGCTGTGGCCCTGCAACAGCGCGTCGCTATTTACGACCCGCGTGCCTGTGTCGCGGTTGCCGGCCGGTTTCGCCGGCGTGGTGACCGCTGCCGTCTTCTGGCGGCTGCTGGCTGCGGTGCCGGTCGTGCGGCGCAGGGTCAGCGTGGTCGGGCGCATGGTGTCGGTCATTCGGTTTGATCGGTGACTGTCGATACGATGGAATGAATTCTAAATGATAACTATTCCCATTTACAAAAACTCTTTATCGATCGAAACATCAGACTTGATAGCTTGAATCAAAAGGCGGCCCGCAGGCCGCCGCCGCAGTCAGTGCAGCGGATCGGGGTCCTTGCGGCCCTGCGCGTATTCGCGGATCAGGCGCACCGTGTCGATGTCCGACGTGCGGTAGGCCTCCTTGACGATCCCGTGCGTCTGCCGCGCATCTTCGCTGTCGTCGGTGACGGTCAGCGTGGTGCGGTACTCGAAACGCAGGAACAGCGCGTGGTCGTCGCGTTCCTCGATCGTCATCGTCAGCGAGCCGCCGATCTCGCCATCGGCCGCGCGGATGTCGTAGCGAACCTGCTGGTTCGGCGTGAACGTGACGTGATCGCGCACGGTCGCATGGCCGTAGTGCAACTCACGTTCGAGCGTCGTGTCCGTCCGTTCGAGGACGACGCAGCTGTCGAGGCCGAGTACGAACAGTTGCGGCTGTTCGGCGCGCAGCACGAGGCCCTCCCAGAGCTGGTCGCGGGTGAGGGTCGGCACGGCCGGATCGTCGGAATTGATCTGGATCAGGTGTTCGAAGTTCAAGGGGACGGGTTCCTTCTGGGTGGCGGGCGGCCACATGGTTCAAGAAGTTATTGTGACGCAAAACCACCGGTTTCGCGGCACCTGCCGCCCCGATCGGGCGTCATGCGTCGATGCGGCCCATGCGGCCCGTCTGGTAGTCGACGACGGCTTGCCGGATCTCTTCCTCCGTATTCATCACGAACGGGCCGTAGCGGACGATCGGCTCGTTGAGCGGCACGCCGCCGATCAGCAGCAGGTCGAGCGGCGTGTCGCCGGCGGCGAACGCGACCGTATCGCCGTCGTCGCCGTAGACGATCATGTGCCGGGCGTCGACAGCCTGCCTGTCGGGCCCGTAGAGCCCCGTTCCGTCGATCGGATAGGCGAACACGCGATAACCGGCCGGCACGGGCTGCGTGACCGTTGCGCCGGGCTCCAGCGTGAAATGCTGGTAGAGGATCGGCGTGCGCGTCTCGATCGCCGCCTGGACGCCGAACGCTTCGCCGGCGATCACGCGTACGTGCACGCGGCCGTCCGGCGATGTCGCGGTCGGGATGCGGTCGGCCGGGATCTCCTGGTAGCGCGGCGCGATCATCTTGTCGCGGCGCGGCAGGTTGACCCACAGCTGGAAGCCGTGCGAGCGGCCGCCCGCCTGTGCGAACGCGGGATCGGGCATCTCGCTGTGCACGACGCCGGCGCCGGCCGTCATCCATTGGACGTCGCCGGGGCCGAGCGTGCCGGCGTGGCCGGACGAGTCGCGATGGCGGAAGCGGCCGTCGAGCGCATACGTCACGGTTTCGAAGCCGCGATGCGGATGGTCGGGCGCGCCCACGGCTTCGCCGGGGCCGTAGTCGACGGGGCCCATTTCATCGAGCAGCAGGAACGGATCGAAGTCCATCAGCAATCGGGTCGGGAACGGACGGTGAACCACGAACCCGCCGCCTTCGGTGGTGCGAAGCGCGGGGTAGGTACGGTCAAGCGAGCGAGCGGTCGTCATGAGGAAGCCCTCGAGATCATCGGAATAGCGTCATTTCTGAAACATAGCGCTATTATATTGGGCGCTTTACCGTTCGATTTGCGGTGGTTCGCAATGGATTGTTCTGAAATTGGAACGATGAGATGAATATCGATGCACATAACCTGAACGACCTGATGTACTTTTCCCAGGTCGTCGAACATGGCGGTTTCTCGGCCGCGGAGCGCGTGCTGGGCATCTCGAAATCGCGCTTGTCGCGGCGCCTGACCGAACTCGAGGCGGCGCTCGGCGTGCGCCTGCTGCAGCGCTCGACGCGCAAGCTCGCGCTGACCGAGGCGGGCGAACTGTTCTACCAGCATTGCCAGGCGATGCTGGCCGAAGCGCAGGCCGCGATGAACGCGGTGCAGCAGTTGCGCGCGTCGCCGCGCGGTTCGGTGCGGGTCAGCGTGCCCGTCACGCTGTCGCAGACGATGCTGTCGCGCATCCTACCCGAATTCCTGCGCCGCTATCCCGAGGTGAAGGTGCACGTCCGCGTGACGAATCGCGTGATCGACCTGTTCGAGGATTCGATCGACGTCGCGCTGCGCGTACGCTCGGAACCGCCGCAGAACGCCAACATCGTCGTGCGGCCGCTGTGGCGCACGGAACAGATGCTGGTCGGCGCGCCGAGCCTGCTGAGCCAGAATGCGCCGCCGCTGGTGCCGGACGACCTGACCGGTTTCGAGACGCTCGATACGCCGAGCGTCGACGGGCGGCACGTGTTCAACCTGATCGCGCCGGACGGCACGCGTCACGTGCACGAGCATGACCCGCGGCTCGTGACGGCCGACCTGATGACGATCCGCGAGGCCGTGCTCGACGGCCTCGGCATCGCGGCGCTGCCGGAGATGATGTACGGCAACGCGCTGCGTGCGGGGCAGCTGTCACCCGTGATGCCGGGCTGGACGCTGCCGGTGCCGCAACTGTATGCGGTGTTCGTGTCGCGGCAGGGGATGCCGCCCGCGGTGCGCGCGTTCGTCGACTACCTGGTCGAGAAGCTCGATCATGGCGCGTACAAAGAGCCCGGTTGCCCCGAGCGCGTGAAGAAGGAAGCGGCGGCCGATGTTTCGGCGACCTGAACACAGCGTGCACGACGACGCAAATTTGTTTTGTCATTGAAGCGTCGCCTGCAATCGCAAGTTTCAATCGCTGGAACCTTGAATGCGTGCGCGTGCGGGCCTATATTGAAATCCCATTTCGTGAAGGAAGTTCTGAGCGAAATCAGGTGGCCGCATATATTGTGAGCCAGATAGGGCAGAACGCGCAGTCCGTGCAGACCACGGCAGAGTCGCATTTGCGTTGCTCGAGGCGTAACCGATACCGCCGAAGAGCCCGCCGCCCGAAGGCGCCCGCGTGCGCATGAAAAAAGGCCTTCATCTGGCGATGAAGGCCTTTTACTTTGTGGGCGGCCGGCTAGGTGTGGCCGGCTAGGTGCGGCCGGCGAGGTGCCTGCGATGCGTTACCGCGAGACGGGCGCGTGTTACTTCGCTTTCGCGCCCGGCTCCGTGACGAAGCCGAGCTTCGTCAGGCCGCCGGCCTGCGCATCCGACATCACTTCCGCGACGTGCTCGTATGCCACCTTGCGATCCGCACGCAGGTGCAACTCGGGCTGCGGCGTGCGTTTCGCGGCTTCCGCGATGCGAGCCTGCAACTGTTCGCGCGTGACCGTGTGGTCGTCCCACAGGATCGTGCCGTCGCCCTGGATCGCGACGTCGACCGTCTGCGGTTTTTCGTCGACGGGCTGGCTGCTGGCGTGCGGCAGGTCGATCTTCACCGCATGCTGCATCGCCGGGATCGTCACGAGGAAAATGATCAGGAGTACGAGCATGACGTCGACGAGCGGCGTCATGTTGATCTCGCTCATCACTGCATCGTCGTCATCGTCGCTGAAACCGGTATTCATGGCCATGGTTCACCTCGTCTCAGCTGGCGCGCGTCGCGAGACGCAGGCCGTCGCGCGTCGACGACGATGCGAGCTTCGCGCCCGTCACGAAGTACGCGTGCAGGCCGTGCGCGAAGCGGCGCAGCTTGCTGACGACACCCTTGTTCGCGCGCGTCAGCGCGTTGTAGCCGAGCACGGCCGGGATCGCGACGAACAGGCCGAAGGCCGTCATGATCAGCGATTCGCCGACCGGGCCGGCGACCTGGTCGATCGACGTCTGGCCGGTTGCGCCGATGGCGAGCAGCGCGTGGTAGATCCCCCAGACCGTGCCGAACAGGCCGACGAACGGTGCCGTGCTGCCGACCGACGCGAGGATCGCGAGGCCGCTCTGCATGCGCGAGATGCCTTCGTCCATCGTGTCCTTCAGGCAGCGCGTGACCCAGTCCGACACGTCCATGCGATCGTGCAGGTGCGGTTGCGTCTGGTGGTGGTGGTCGGCGGCTTCCTTGCCCGACAGCGCGAGCGCGAGGAACGGGTTGTCGTTCGGCGTCGATGCGGCGAGACCGAGCTTCTTGATGCCGTCGTCGAAATTGTCCGAATGCCAGAATGCCTGTTCGGCATTCTTCGTGAGACGGTTCAGGCGGATCACGTTCCAGCCCTTGATGACGATCACGATCCACGACAGGACCGACATCACGAGCAGCGTGATCGCGATGGCGCGCGTGACGAAATCACCTTGCGCCCAGACGTGCGCGATACCGTAGCTTTGCATTTTCTTGTTTCCTTTGAATCTTCCGGATGAGGCAGGTTAGTCGGTGAGCCCGAAGCTGTAGGGCTGTGTGCGGGCGGCGCGGATCGCCTGGCCGTTCTCGATGTACGGACGGCAGGTGGTCGAGCGCATCGCGTCGAGTGCGGCGTCGTCGAGGCGCGGGTAGCCGCTGCTCTTCTGCAGGTCGATGCTTTCGATCTTGCCGGTCACGCCGACGACGAAGTGAACGTAGGCCGTACCCGATTCGCCGCGTCGGCGCGACATCGACGGGTAGTCGGGCTTCACGAAGTTGCATTGGAGCGTCGGCACGTTCTTCGGCGCGCTGACCTGCATCGTTTCGCGCGCCGGGCCGGGGGCGGCGGCCGGTGCCGCGGGGGCGGGCGCGGCCGGCGCGGGTGTCGGATCGGCGGCCGGCGCCGGGGTGGGCGACGGGGCCGGCGATTGCGCAACCGGTTGAGGTGTCGGCTTCGCCGCTTTCTGCACCGGCTTCGGCTCGACCTTCGGCTTCACGCGCGGCACGGGCTTCGGCGGCGCGGGCTGCGGGATCGATTCGGCCGCAACCTGCTGCGCGATCGGGGCAGGCGTGATGAGCTGCGCGGTGATCGTCTGGACCTCGACCGATTTCGGCGGCGGCGCGTTGCGATGGAGCCAGGCGGCCGTCAGCATGATCGCGTGTGCGGCAAGCACACCGACCGCGACGACGATCACTCGGGAATTCATACGTGGTGCAGCCGGCATGGCGCCGGCAGGAGCGAGATGCGAAGCCTGCATGTTAGCTTGAAAGAACGATGTCGCACCCGGGGCGCGGCGGGTGAATCGGCATCACTTGCGGAAGATCAGCAGCGAGATGCAAACGGTGGTCACAAATCCGATCAGCAATTCCATGACAGGCTCCTTGGCAGGTAAGCCGCTGGCTCGCGCAGACGGTGGCTTGCTGACGGTCAAAACAAAAAATGCGGCCTGGGCCGCATGTGCACGCTCGGCGCCGCTCAGGCTGCCTTGCGTTCGTAGAACGTGACCGGGATCGGGTGAGCGTGATGCTCGACACCGCACCGGCTTGCGCAGACGCCTTGCTCGGCCATGAGGTCGCGTACGGACTCCTCGCACTTGCCGCAGCACGTGGCCACGCCGAGTTCGAACTGGAGTTCATCGAAAGAGTGGACGCCCTCGGCGAGGGACGCGCGAATCTTGCGATCGGAAACAGACTTGCACACGCAGACGATCATGATGAGTTGCGATAGCTAACGTTAATGCGAATTATTATCATTAATTTTGCAGACGTTGACAAGCCTGGGTCCGGCTTTTTTTAAGGTCATCGGACCCTTGAAACGGCTGGGGCGGCGGAACTGCGGCGGGAGCGGGCCTGCGGGCCCGCGTCAGGCGGTCGCGCAGGCGCGCGCGTTCGGCGAGGAAATGGTGACGGATTCGACCGGCGCATCGAGGCCGAGCAGCGTCGACGCGAGGGCGCGCAGTTGCACGCCGTCGCTCGTCGAGCAGAAGCGGGGCGGCGCGGCCTGGGTGCCGGCCGGCGCGCGCAGGCCGCGTTCGTCGAGCACCCGCGCGAGCTGGCGCGCGATGGCGTCGCTCGTGTCGACGATCGTCAGGCGATCGCCAACAAGGTCACGAATCGTTTCCGTGAAGAACGGGTAGTGCGTGCAGCCGAGCACCAGCGTATCGGCGCCGTCGTCGAGCATCGGCTGCAGGTAACGCTCGAGCAACGCACGTAGGGCGGGTGAGTTCGTGTCGCCGCGTTCGATCGCCTCGACGAGCCCGTGGCCGGGCTGGCAGATGAAGCGGCGGCCGGCGCCGTAGCGATCCAGCAGCGCCCGGAAGCGCGGGCTGTTCAGTGTCGATTGCGTGGCGAGGACACCGGCGACGCCGGTCGCGGACAGCGCGGCGGCCGGCTTGATGCCCGGCTCGACGCCGACGAGCGGAATCGCCAGGCGTTCGCGGATGGCCGCGATCGCACGTGCGGTTGCCGTGTTGCACGCGATGACGAGCGCCTTCGCGCCTTCGCGCGCGAGCCATTCGCCGATCGCCAGCGTGCGCTCGGTAATGAACGCTTCGTCGCGCGGGCCATACGGCGCGTGATGCGAATCGGCGACGTAGACGAACGATTCCCCGGGCAGGTGCGCACGCACGGCGCGCAGCACCGACAGGCCGCCGAGCCCCGAGTCGAAGATGCCGACAGGGGCGGCGGGGCGGACCCCGGAGGCGACTGGCTGGTGCGTCATCGTCATGCGGACGGCAAGGTGGCGATGTGGCCGGTTACTCGGCCGAGCCCATCATCGTTTGCTGGTAGTTCTGCAGGCCGACCTTGCCGATCAGGTCGATCTGCGTTTCCAGCCAGTCGATGTGTTCTTCGGTGTCGTCGAGGATCTTTTCGAAGATCTCGCGCGACACGTAGTCGCGAACCGATTCGCAGTAGGCGATCGCTTCCTTGCAGGTGGACTGCGAGATCTGCTCGAGCTTCAGGTCGCACTTCAGGATCTCTTCGGTTTCCTCGCCGACGAGCAGCTTGTGCAGGTCCTGCAGGTTCGGCAGGCCGTCGAGCATGAACACGCGCTCGATCAGCCAGTCGGCGTGCTTCATCTCGCCGATCGACTCGTCGTACTCGTGCTTGCCGAGCTTGTCGAGACCCCAGTGCTTGTACATGCGGGCATGCAGGAAGTACTGGTTGATCGCCGTGAGTTCGTTCTTCAGTTGGGCGTTCAGGTATTCGATGACTTTCTTGTCGCCTTGCATGGCTGTTCCTTGTTCAGTGGGGCTTCAGAAACCGAACGATAATCGCTCGAACGAGAAAAGCCAAGCCTCGAAGCCTTATCTGGCCTGCCTTTTGCGTGTAATGAGAATCAGCCTCGAACAATCGGCCGTACACAATAATGAGAACGAGAAGCAAAAAGGCCGGACGTCCGTCCGGCCTTTCGTTCGATCGCCCTTAAGCGGTTGCGACCGGGATCTTGCCGATCTTCGCCTGCCACTCCTTCGGACCGGTCTGGTGCACCGACGTGCCCGACGAATCGACGGCGACCGTCACCGGCATGTCCTGTACGTCGAACTCGTAGATCGCTTCCATGCCGAGGTCTTCGAACGCGAGCACCTTCGCGCCGCGGATCGCCTTCGACACGAGGTAGGCCGCCCCGCCGACCGCCATCAGGTACGCAGCCTTGTGCTTCTTGATCGCATCGATCGCGACCGGGCCGCGCTCGGCCTTGCCGACCATCGAGATCAGGCCCGTCTGCGCGAGCATCGTCTCGGTGAACTTGTCCATGCGCGTGGCCGTCGTCGGGCCGGCCGGGCCGACCACTTCGTCACGCACCGGATCGACCGGGCCGACGTAGTAGATCACGCGGTTCGTGAAGTCGACCGGCAGCTTCTCGCCCTTCGCGAGCATGTCGGCGATGCGCTTGTGCGCGGCGTCGCGGCCGGTGAGCATCTTGCCCGACAGCAGCAGCGTCTGGCCCGGCGTCCAGCTCGCGACTTCTTCCGGCGTCAGCGTGTTCAGGTCGACGCGCTTGCTCGTTTCCGTGTTCGGCTCCCACTGCACCTTCGGCCAGGCGTCGAGCGACGGCGCTTCGAGCTTGGCCGGGCCCGACCCGTCGAGCACGAAGTGCGCGTGGCGCGTGGCCGCGCAGTTCGGGATCAGCGCGACCGGCTTCGAGGCCGCGTGCGTCGGTGCCGCCATGATCTTCACGTCCAGCACGGTCGCGAGACCGCCGAGGCCCTGCGCGCCGATACCGAGCGCGTTGACCTTCTCGTGCAGTTCGACGCGCAGTTCCTCGACCCAGTCCTTCGGGCCGCGCGCGATGATTTCCTGGATGTCGATCGGCTCCATCAGCGATTCCTTCGCCATCAGCATCGCCTTCTCGGCCGTGCCGCCGATGCCGATCCCGAGCATGCCCGGCGGGCACCAGCCCGCGCCCATCGTCGGGACCGTCTTCAGCACCCAGTCGACGATCGAATCGGACGGATTGAGCATCACGAACTTCGACTTGTTCTCCGAGCCGCCGCCCTTCGCCGCGACCTGCACGTCGACCTTGTCGCCCGGCACGATCTCGTAGTGGATCACGGCCGGCGTGTTGTCCTTCGTGTTCTTGCGGGCGCCTTCCGGCGGATTGACGATCGACGCGCGCAGCACGTTGTCCGGGTGCGTGTAACCGCGGCGCACGCCTTCGTTGATCATGTCGGTGAGGCCCATCGTCGCGCCGTCCCAGCGCACGTCCATGCCGACCTTCACGAAGATCGTGACGATGCCGGTGTCCTGGCAGATCGGGCGCTTGCCTTCCGCGCACATGCGGCTGTTCGTGAGGATCTGCGCGATCGCATCCTTCGCGGCCGGGCTCTCTTCCAGCTCGTACGCGCGGCCGAGGGCCTGGATGTAGTCGAGCGGGTGGTAGTAGCTGATGTACTGCAGCGAATCCGCGATGCTCTGGATCAGGTCTTCCTGTTTGATGACGGTCATGGCTGAGACTCTGTGGGGACAGTGGGGAATGCGTTTATGCGTTGGCGGCTGCTTCGGCCGGCTTGCGGGACGCGGGCACGGCGCTCGCGTGCGGCGCGTGCGTCTCGTGGAAATGGGCCGGGTGCGTGTGCGTCGTCAGGCGGTCGACCCACGCCATCACGAGCGCCGACACGAGGAACGACACGTGGATGATCACCTGCCACATGATCGCGTGCGTCGTGTGCTGGTCGGGGTTGATGAAGGTCTTCAGCAGGTGGATCGACGAAATGCTGATCAGCGCCATCGACAGCTTGACCTTCAGCACGCCCGCGTTCACGTGGTCGAGCCATTCGGGTTCGTCGGGGTGGCCCTCGATGCCGAGGCGCGACACGAACGTTTCGTATCCGCCGACGATCACCATGATCAGCAGGTTCGAGATCATCACCACGTCGATCAGGCCGAGCACCGCGAGCATCACGCTGATCTCGTCGAGACCGGCCGCATGCGACAGCAGGTGCCAGACTTCCTTCAGGAACAGGAACACGTAGACGGCCTGCGCGACGATCAGGCCGAGGTAAAGCGGAACCTGGAGCCAGCGGCTCATGAAAATCAGCGCGGGAAGCGGGCGAAGCGGGCGGCGGGCCGGGTGGCCGGGCGAATGCGGGGCGGACATGATGGAGGTACGGGCGCGGTGCGCAGGTATCGGGGGTAATCTTGAAAAGGCGCGCTATTGTAACGCGTCGGCCGGCGCGACTGCAGCGACGCGCCGGGTCTGCCGGGGACGGATCAGGACGCGGCGGCCGGCACGCGTTTCACGCGCAGGCTCGCGAGCACGATGCCGGTGACCACGCAGGCGAGCGCGACGCCGTGTGCGAGCGTCGGGCGCTCGCCGAGGAACGCGATGCCGTATGCGGCCGCGGCGATCGGCAGCACCGCGCTGAACACGCCGGCGAGGCTGCCCGGCACGTGCCGGATGCCTTTCATCCACAGCCAGAACGAGAAGATGCTGGCCGACAGGCCATACCAGACGACGAGCGCCCAGGTGCCGGCCGGCACGCTCGCGTAATCGAAATGCCACAGCGCGGTCGCGCCGAGCGGCAGCATCAGGAACAGGCCGAACAGGTGCGTGTACGCGCAGATGTCGATCGGCGCGAGCGTCTGCGTGAGCCGGCGCGACAGGATCACGTAGATCGATTCGCAGCACACGGCGCCGAGGATCAGCAGGTTGCCGGTCAGCGAGCCGGACGCGTCGCCGTGGCCGTCATGCCCGGCCGCGCCGCCGTTGGCGAGGTTGATCGTGACGACGCCGGCGATCGCGAGCGCGATCGACAAGAGCGCACGGCCGTTCGGTTTTTCACGCAGGATCAGCCATGCGAACAGCGCGACGATCGCCGGGATCGTGCTCGTGATCACGCCGGCCGCGACCGCGCTCGTGCGCTGCACGCCGTTGAGCATCAGCAGCGTAAACATGAAGGTGCCGAAGAACGCCTGCAGGAACAGGTTCAGCCATTCGCCGCGCTTGACCGCGCGCATCTTCACGGGGCTGAACAGCGGCCACAGGACGGCGATCGCGATCACGAAGCGCAGCGTGGCGAGGATCGCGACGGGAACGAATGCGACGATGGATTTACCGATACCGACGTTGCTGCCGACGAACAGCATCGACAGGATGAGGAAGAGGGCGTAGCGATTCAAGCTGGAATCCGGAAGGCGAGTTCAGTTAGGATTGTAGGGTCGCGGTTGTAACAGCGTAAAGCCGACCGTCATGCGGTGCCGCCCGGTGTGCGAAACGGCCATGCCGCGTAAGTGACGGGTAAGTTCGGGCGCTTATCGTGGAAACCGTCGGGCCGCCCGTTCACGTTCGCGTGATGTGGTGCGGTGCAGCATCGTGCGCGGCCTTCGTGGCCGCGTGCGGGTGGGTAGGAGACAGCGGCGCGCATGCGCCGGCCAAGACACGTGCGGCGCGCACGATCGCGCCGCCAGGGGATTCATGTTCACCAAGGGGTAGTCGATGTCTGCGATTGAATCGGTTCTTCACGAAACCCGTCAGTTCCCGCCGCCCGCGGCGCTCGAGAAGGCGGCGACCATTTCCGGCATGCCGGCCTATCGCGCGCTCGCCGCCGAGGCCGAGCAGGATTACGAAGGCTTCTGGGCGCGTCTCGCGCGCGAGGGCCTCACGTGGCACAAGCCGTTCTCGACGGTGCTCGACGAGAGCAATGCGCCGTTCTACAAGTGGTTCGACGACGGCGAGCTGAACGCGTCGTACAACTGTCTCGACCGTCACGTCGAAGCCGGCAACGGCGAGCGCGTCGCGGTGATCTTCGAGGCCGACGACGGCACCGTCACGCGCGTCACCTATGCGGATCTGCTGGCGCGCGTGTCGCGCTTCGCGAATGCGCTGAAGAAACGCGGGATCGGCAAGGGCGACCGCGTCGTCATCTATATTCCGATGTCGATCGAAGGCATCGTCGCGATGCAGGCGTGCGCGCGCATCGGCGCGACGCACTCGGTCGTGTTCGGCGGCTTCTCCGCGAAATCGCTGAACGAGCGGCTCGTCGACGTCGGCGCGGTCGCGCTGATCACGGCCGACGAGCAGGCGCGCGGCGGCAAGACGCTGCCGCTCAAGAGCATTGCCGACGAGGCGCTCGCGCTGGGCGGCTGCGAAGCGGTGAAGAGCGTGATCGTCTATCGCCGCACCGGCGGCAAGATCGACTGGCATGCCGGCCGCGACCTGTGGATGCACGAACTGACCGACGGCGAGTCCGACACCTGCGAGCCGGAATGGGTCGGCGCCGAGCACCCGCTGTTCATCCTGTATACGTCGGGCTCGACCGGCAAGCCGAAGGGCGTGCAGCACAGCACGGGCGGCTACCTGCTGTGGGCCGCGCAAACGATGAAGTGGACCTTCGACTGGAAACCGACCGACGTGTTCTGGTGCACGGCCGACATCGGCTGGGTCACGGGCCACACGTACATCACGTACGGCCCGCTCGCATGCGGCGGCACGCAGGTCGTGTTCGAAGGCGTGCCGACCTACCCGGACGCCGGCCGCTTCTGGAAGATGATCGGCGATCACAAGGTCACCGTGTTCTACACCGCGCCGACCGCGATCCGTTCGCTGATCAAGGCGGCCGAAGCCGACGACAAGGTGCATCCGAAGAGCTACGACCTGTCGAGCCTGCGCATCATCGGCACGGTCGGCGAGCCGATCAATCCGGAAGCGTGGATGTGGTATCACAAGCACGTCGGCCAGGAGCGCTGCCCGATCGTCGATACGTGGTGGCAAACCGAAACCGGCGGCCACATGATCACGCCGCTGCCGGGCGCGACGCCGACCGTGCCCGGTTCGTGCACGCTGCCGCTGCCGGGCATCATGGCCGCGGTGGTCGACGAGACGGGCCAGGACGTGCCGAACGGGCAGGGCGGCATCCTCGTCGTCAAGCGCCCGTGGCCCGCGATGATCCGCACGATCTGGGGCGACCCGGAACGCTTCAAGAAGAGCTACTACCCGGAAGAACTCGGCGGCACGTTGTACCTTGCCGGCGACGGCACCGTGCGCGACAAGGACACCGGCTACTTCACGATCATGGGCCGGATCGACGACGTGCTGAACGTGTCGGGTCACCGGCTCGGCACGATGGAGATCGAATCGGCGCTGGTCTCGCACGAGCTCGTGGCCGAGGCCGCCGTGGTCGGCCGCCCGGACGACACGACGGGCGAGGCGGTCGTCGCGTTCGTCGTGCTCAAGCGTGCGCGTCCGGAAGGCGACGAAGCCGCGGCGCTCGCGAAGACGCTGCGCGACTGGGTCGGCAAGCAGATCGGGCCGATCGCGAAGCCGAAGGACATCCGCTTCGGCGACAACCTGCCGAAGACGCGTTCGGGCAAGATCATGCGGCGCCTGCTGCGCTCGCTCGCGAAGGGCGAGGCGATCACGCAGGATACGTCCACGCTCGAGAATCCGGCCATCCTCGAGCAGCTCGCCGAAGTGCGCTGATCGTACCGGCTGCGCGTCTCGCGCACGAGCCCCTGCGCGGCAATCCCGATTGCCCGCGCAGGGGCTTTTTGCTACATAACGGCATGACTGTTCCGACCCGTTCGGCGCCTGCGGCGCCACCGCCCGTTCCCGAGCCGCTCGCGCGTGCCCACGCGCGCTACTGGCGCTTCAACGTCGCGCTGATCGCGGTGCTGATGGCGATCGGTTTCGCGGTGTCGTTCATCGTGCCGTTCTTCGGGCCCGCGCTCGCCGCGGTCCGTTTCGCCGGCTTCAGCCTGCCGTTCTATGTCGGCGCGCAGGGCGCGATTCTCGTGTACCTCGTGCTGATCGTCGTCTACATCGGGCTGATGCAGCGCGCGGACCGCACGCTGCGCCGCGCGTACGACGATCATGCGGCGCGCTCCGGCATCGCGAACGGCGGCGGGCGCTGACCCATGCTGACGCATCGACTGATCCGCGCATACGCGCTCTATACGCTGGGGTTTCTCGGGTTCGTGCTGCTGATGTGGCGGATCGAGCGCGCGACCGGTTCGGGCGTCTGGATCGGCTATGTGTTCCTGTTCGTGCCGATCGCCGTGTATGCGGTGATCGGGCTGCTGTCGCGCACGTCCGATCTCGTCGAGTACTACGTGGCCGGGCGGCGCGTGCCGTCCGCGTTCAACGGGATGGCGACGGCGGCCGACTGGCTGTCGGCCGCGTCGTTCATCGGCCTGGCCGGCTCGCTCTACGCGACCGGCTACGACGCGCTCGCGTACATGATGGGCTGGACGGGCGGCTTCTGCCTCGTCGCGTTCCTGCTCGCGCCGTATGTGCGCAAGCTCGCGCGCTACACGATTCCCGATTTTCTCGGCACGCGCTTCTCGAGCACGGCCGTGCGCGCGCTCGCGGCCGGCGCGGCGATCCTGTGTTCGTTCGTGTATCTGGTCGCGCAGATCCAGGGGATCGGCCTGATCGCGACGCGCTTCATCGGCGTCGATTTCGCGATCGGGATCTTCTGCGGGCTCGCCGGCATTCTCGTGTGCTCGTTTCTCGGCGGGATGCGTGCGGTCACGTGGACGCAGGTCGCGCAGTACATCATCCTGATCAGCGCGATCCTGATCCCGGTGTCGCTGATCGCGATGAAGAACGGGCTCGGACCCGTGCCGCAATTCAATTACGGCAAGCTGATGGAGCGCGTCGCGGCGCGCGAGGCGCAGGTGCGCGAGGCGTCCGACGAGCAGCGGGTACGCGACGCGTACCGCCGGCAGGCCGCGGAGATCCAGACGCGACTCGACCGGCTGCCGTCGTCGTATGCGGACGCGCGCCGGCATCTGGTCGACCAGCTGGCCGACCTGCGGCGCCATAACGGGCCGCTGCGCGAGATCAGCCTGCGCGAGCGCGAACTGGCGGACTTCCCGCGCGACCCGGCAGCGGCGCGCGTCGCGTGGACGCAGGCGCGCGACGACCTGCTGGCGCGCGCCGAGCCGCCCGTGCCGATGCACGAGCCGTTTCCGGCTGCAAGCGACGACGAACGCAAGCCGCGCGAGCGCAATTTTCTCGCGCTGCTGCTGTGCCTGTCGCTCGGCACCGCGAGCCTGCCGCACATCCTGACGCGCTACAACACGACGACCTCGGTCGCATCGGCACGACGCTCGGTCGGCTGGACGCTGTTCTTCATCGCGCTGTTCTACCTGAGCGTGCCGGTGCTCGCGGTGCTGATCAAGTACGAGATCCTTGCGAACCTCGTCGGGCGGCCGTTCGCGGAATTGCCGGCGTGGGTCACGCAATGGCATCACTTCGAACCGGACCTGATCAGCGTCGTCGAGGTGATTCGCGACGGGATCGTGCACTGGTCGGAAATCCAGATGCAGCCGGACATGGTCGTGCTGGCCGCGCCGGAGATCGCGGGGTTACCGTACGTCGTGTCGGGGCTGATCGCGGCCGGTGCGCTGGCCGCGGCGCTGTCGACCGCGGACGGGCTGCTGCTGACGATCGCGAACGCGCTGTCGCACGACGTGTATTACTGCATGGTCGCACCCGATGCATCGAGCCAGCGGCGCGTGACGATCTCGAAGGTGCTGCTGCTCGGCGTCGCGCTGTTCGCGTCGTATGTCGCGTCGCTCAATACGGGGAAGATCCTGTTTCTGGTCGGCGCCGCGTTTTCGCTGGCGGCGTCGAGCTTCTTTCCGGTGCTGGTGCTCGGGGTGTTCTGGAAGCGCACGACGACGCGCGGGGCGATCGCGGGGATGGTGACGGGGTTGGCGGTGTGCGTGTACTACATCGTGTCGACGTATCCGTATTTCACGCAGTTGACCGGGTTCGCGGGGCGCACGTGGTTCGGGATCGAGCCGATCAGTTCAGGCGTGTTCGGCGTGCCGGCGGGGTTTGCGGTGGCGATCGCGGTGAGTCTGTGCGACAAGCGGCCGGATGAGTATACGCGGGCGCTGGTGGATTACATTCGGCATCCGTGACGGGGGCGGATGCCGGGCGTGCCGGGGCCCCAAATGAAAAACTCCTGATTTCTCGGGATATCAGGGGCTTCATGCATTCTGGCGCAGAGAGGGATTCTGCCCACACGAGCGCGGGCCGCGAATTCGCTGGCAAGCGAATCCCTTCGAATCCCCCGCGCAAGCCGAACTGTCGGCTTGCTTTTCTCCGGAAACGAAAATGCCCGCTGGCGCGGGCATTTGAATACTGGCGGAGAGAGGGGGATTCGAACCCCCGATAGGCGATTAACCTATACACGCTTTCCAGGCGTGCGACTTAAACCACTCATCCATCTCTCCGGAAGACCGAGAGTATAGCAAACTCTGGCGGCAGCCCGCCACTCCCTTCGGCGCCCGTCAGAAATCCGTCGTCATCGACAGCCACACCGACCGCGGATCGCCCTGCGTCAGATACCCGCCGATCGTCGACGACCAGTACGACTTGTTCGCGACGTTGCGCACGGTCGCACGGAACGTCGTCTTCTTGCCGAACACCTCTGTCGCGTAGCGTGCGCCGAGATCGAAGCGGTCCCACGCCTGGATCGACATCGTGTTCGCGACGTCCAGGTACTGCGGCCCCGTGTGGATCCAGCGGGCGGTCAGCGTGAGCCCGCTCAGCATCGGCACGTCGTATTCGGCGCCTGCGTTGAACAGGAACGACGGCACGCCGATCGGCCGGTGACCGTCGTTCGTGCCGCCCGCCGTGTTCCGCAGCGTCGCATTGAGGTACGTCGCGCCCGCGATCAGCCGCACGCCTTTCCACGGTTCGCCGTACACGGCCGTCTCGATGCCGCGGTGCCGCTGCGTGCCGTCGGCGCCGAACAGGTTCGATGCCGGATCGGTGTACGCCATCGGCTTCTCGATCTGGAACAGCGCAAGCGACGCGCCGTACTTGTCGGTGTCGTAGCGGACGCCGGCTTCGTATTGCTTCGAGCGGAACGGCGACAGCGCCTGGCCTGCGTTGCGGGCGGTGTTCGGCGCGATTTCGCCTTGCGCGAGCGCTTCGCTGCGGTTCGCGAAGATCGATACGTTCTGCCACGGCTTGACGACGAGGCCGAACACGGGCGTCGTGATCGCGTCGCTGTACGTCGACGACACCGCGCCCGTGTAGTCGAAATTGTCCACCGAGATCGACTGGCGGCGCGCGCCGATCGTGAACAGCACGCGGTCGTCGAGGAAGCCGAGCGTATCGGACACCGCCAAGCTGCGCAGCCAGGTCTTCGTCACCGTCCCCGGATCGCTCATGTCGCCGCCCGTGTAGGCCGTCGCCGGGAATGCGACCGGCGCCGGATCGTAGAGCGTCGTCGGGAACGCATTCGACATCGTGTACGCGGACTGGCTGTCGATGCGGATGAACGACGCGCCGGCCGTCACGAAGTGCGACACGGGGCCGGTCGTGAAGCGGCCGCGCACGCCGGCCTCGGCCGATTGCGCATCTTCCTTGTGCGGCACGCTCAGGCGCGAGCCGGTCGTGCCGGACGACGAGTAGGTGGGCGTGTAGTAGTCGCCGTGCTCGTTCGTATGGCGCGCGCCGGCCGATACGTAGGCCGTCCACGCGGGCAGGAAATCGTACTCGGCGCGCACGATCCCGACCGTGTCCTCGAGCTCGCTGAAACTCCACGGCTGCGCATAGTTGTGCGTTGCGGACGGCACGGCCGGCAACTGGTTGCCGCTGATCAGCACGACGGGGCGGCCGTTGTCGATCCGCTCGCGTTGATACAGGAAGTCGCCGTACAGGCGTAGCTTGTCGCCGCGCCAGTCGAGCGATACGGCCGTCACGCTGCTGCGGTGGCGTTCGCCGTCGACCGCCGTGTCGCCGCCGCTGATCGACTGGTTCACGCGCACGCCCAACTGGCCTTCGCTGCCGAAACGGCGACCGATGTCCACGTGCGTGCCGAGCGTACCGGACGTCGCGCCGTCGACGGTGACGCGTGTGAGCGGCTTGTCGTCCGCACGCTTCAACTGCAGGTTCACGCCGCCGCCGATCGCCGAGCCGTTCGGCGACGCACCGTTCAGGAACGCATTCGCCCCCTTGAACACGTCGACGCGTTCGACCGCTTCGGTTTCGACGAGTTGTCGCGGCGTGACGCCGTACAGGCCGTTCAGCGATACGTCGTCCCCGGCGAGCTCGAAGCCGCGGATGACGAACACCTGCGAGAAGTTGCCGTAGCCGGATGCGCTGCGCACGGCCGGATCGTTGTCGAGCACGTCGGCGAGCGTGCGCGCCTGCTGATCCTCGATCAGTTTCGACGTGTAGGTGGTCATGCTGAATGGCACGTCGCTGGCCTTTTGCCGGCCCAGCACGCCGAAATCCGCGCCGCGCGCGACCTGGCCGCCCGCGTAGGTCGGCGCGAGGTCGCCGGGCAGCGGTTCGGCGGCGCCGGTCACGTTGATCGACGGCAGCACGGTTGCGTCGGACGCCGCGTTGGCGGCGGCAGCGGCGTGCTGGGCCCACGCGGCGGCAGGAAGGGTACAGGCGAGCGCAATGCCGAAGGCAATCGGCGTGCGACGCCGGACGGGTAACGAAAGTGTCGACATGGGACGCAAATCGGGTGTGGTCGGTGATCCATCCCAGGGCGGAAAAATCGGAATCCGGGCGGCGTGACGCGTCCGTACTGTCGCGGACGTGTTTTTATCGAGCGGCGGAGTCTAACGTAAACGCGAATGATTGTCGTTTACAGAAGAATCGGCTCACTATTCGGGATGACGGCCGGTTGCCGGACAGGATCGACGGAGCACAGCCGCCGAGCGGGGCGCGCGACGAGCATGCGATCATTGAGGGCCGCATTCGTCACAGCAAATCGCGCGCGCCGCTTTCCGACCGCGTCGCCGATGAACGACGACGCCATCCGTTCGCATCGCGCTCTTCAGAAGGAACGCCACGCCATGTCGCTCTCCGCCTTGCTCGCATTTGCCCTGATCCTGTCCGTCGGTGTCGCGACACCCGGCCCGACCGTGTTGCTCGCGATGAGCAACGGCTCGCGGTACGGGTTGCGTCACGCGATGGTCGGCATGCTCGGCGCCGTCACGGCCGACGTCGTGCTGGTCGCGCTGGTCGGGCTCGGACTCGGCGTGCTGCTCGACGCGTCGGAAACGGCGTTCGTGACGCTGAAGCTGCTCGGCGCGGCGTGGCTTGCGTATGTCGGCATCCGGATGCTGATGTCGAGCGGCGGCTCCGCGGCCGAGCAGGCCGACGTACCCGCGACGCCCGATCGCCGGACCGCGTTCCTGAAGAGCTTTTTCGTCGCGATGAGCAACCCGAAGTACTACCTGTTCATGTCCGCGCTGCTGCCGCAATTCGTCGACCGGTCGCACGCGATCGCGCCGCAGTACGCGATCCTCGCGGCGACGATCGTCGCGATCGACGCGATCGGGATGACTGGCTACGCGCTGCTCGGCGTGCATTCGGTCCACGTGTGGAAAGCGGCGGGGGAGAAGTGGCTGAACCGCGTCAGCGGATCGCTGCTGTTGATGCTCGCCGGGTATGTCGCGTTGTATCGGAAGGTTGCGTACTGAGGCGAAGATGCAGCCGGTCGATCGCTTTGCGCTCGACACGCACGACGGGCCGTACGAGACATGGCCGTCGCGCACGCACGCGCTCGTCGATGGCGTGCGTTCCGCACTCGCCGTTTCCGGCTACGTACTGCTGCGCCAGTTCGAGACGCCGGCCGCGTATCTGCTCGTTACGTTACGGACTACGACTGCCCGTTCGAGGAAGCCGTCACGTTCATGCTCGTGTCGAAGGATCCGATGAAGGTGCGGGCGCGGCGTACGGTGGGGGCGATGTATGCATCGTGCCGTGTGGATACCGAGCACCCGACGGCAGTGGTCGTTGTGGCGCCTTTAAAACTTATGCCGATCGACGCGGGCAAGGACTGGTTCCGCGCGCACGGCGGAAACAACGCGTATTTGCCTTGGTGGGGGCGTCGCCATGATGCGCGTCCGGCGTCGCAAGGCTTTTCGGAGTAAGGCCGACGCAGGACGACCGCCACAGTACGGCCGCATGTCGCCATATCGTCCGGTACACCGATTGATGAGTCCCGGCAGCGATCGCGATGATGTAAAGCATTCTGTAACAATCAGCGGAATGGAGGCACGCAAATTATTTCAAAATACTTTCAATCTTTCTGGTTATCTGCGCATCTAGAGAAATCCCGGCTGCCGTCCCATCAAGGCATCTGTCTTCACTTCACCAGAAACGTCATCGGGAATTCCATCACGCACATTACAAAATGTATTGTGATTGAAAGGATTTCGTCTCTTGACGCGCCGCACTGTCGCCATTTATTGTCCGTCTGCCGCCCGTGAGAGAGCACGACGGCAACCGCGCACGTGCACGTTGCGCGCACGACAACACGCAGCAAAAAGCAGAAAAGGAAACGTGGTAGCCACATGAAGCCGCTATTCGACGACAACCCATCCGATGCGGTCAGCGATCGTCCTTCCACTCCGTCTTCGTCACCTGCCGCCGTGCCAGCCGCAGCCGTACCGGCCGCCCGCCGGGCGGAGCACGCCCGCCTGATCACCGTCGACGAGATCGACCAGCTCGGCGCGACGCAGGGCACGCGGATCGCCGCCTTTTCCCAGCAGATTCTGGCGAGCGTCCGCGCATCGGATGCCGACCGGTTCGGCGACAAACTCAACGAACTGATCGTGACCGCGAAAGGGCTCGACCCGCGCGGCGCCGACAAGGGCGGGCTGCTCACGCAGGTGACGCGGCTGTTCCGCTCGACGAAGGAAAAGCTGCTGTCGCAATACGAGTCGGTGAGCAAGCGGATGGACACGCTCGTCGTCGAGCTCGAAAACCACGCGCAGCGCCAGAAGGCCGGCATCGACGAGCTCGAGCGCATGTACAACGACAACTACGCGCTGCACCAGGAGCTCGCGCAGTCGAAGGCGCACGGCGAATCCGCGCTCGCGACGCTGCGCGCGCATCTCGCGGCTGGCCAGCAGCCGGCGGACGATGCGTTCGCCGCGCAACGCCTGCTCGACGTGAAGCGCAAGGTCGATGCACTCGAAAGCAAGCTCGACGACCTCGACCGCGCGATGCTGATGTCGAAGCAGCTCGCGCCGCAGATCCGGATGGAGCAGGACCAGAAACGCACGCTGACGTCGAAGTTCATGACGATCAAGACCGTGCTGATCCCCGCGTGGACCAACGCGTTCGCGCTCTACCTCGAGCAGCTCGGCACGAAGCGCGCGGCGGCGCTCGCGAACGCGACGTACGACGCGGCCGACGAGGCGATCCGCGCGCAGGCCGACCTGAACCGCCAGAACGCGCAGGAAGTCGCGAAGCTCGGTCAGCGTCCGGTGATCTCGACCGACACGTTCGAATACGCGCAGCAGCAGCTGTTCGGCGCGTTCGACGACATCACGCAAATCATCGCCGACGGCAAGCGCCAGCGCGAACAGGACGCGCCGCGCCTGCGCCAGCTCGAACAGGACCTGATCACCCGATTCGCTCCGAAGCACAACTAAGAGAACTGAGAGAACACCGCATGATTACGCTTGAGAAGCGCGCGGCGAAGGTCGCGATCGTCCTCGAAAAACGCCAGATCCTGAAGCCGCCCGTCGTGCGCGTCGGCGCCGCGCTCGACATCTCGGGCTCCGCGAAGCCGCTGTACCAGTCGGGCGTGATCCAGGAGACGCACGACCGGATCCTCGGCATCGCACTGAAGTTCGACGACAACGGCGAAGTCGACACGTGGACCTTCACCGAAGGCTACGACCGCCTGCCGACCGCCACGCCGGAGAACTACGGCTCGTACATCTCCGATCACGTGCTCGACGCGCGGATCGAGAAGTGGGGCGGCACGCAGTACGCGCCGGTCATGAACGACATCGTCGATTTCTTCTTCCGTGCGCCGGAGCCGAAGCGCGAAGCAAGGCGCGGCTTCCTGAGCCGGCTGTTCGGCAGTGCCGACGAGACGTCCGCGCCGGCCGCCTCCGCCCCGGCGAACGGCCATCTGCCCGCGTGGGTGCTGTTCGTCACCGACGGCCAGAACCCGAAGAACGACCGCAAGCGCGTGCGCCAGCTGCTGGCCGAATCGCAGCACTTCCCGCTGTACTGGTCGCTCGTCGGCGTCGGCGATCCGCGCGAATTCGACTTCCTCGCGGAAGTCGCAAACGAAATGCCGAACGTCGGCTTCTTGCATCTCGAATCGCTCGACCTCAGCGACGAACAGATCTACGAACAGCTGATCACGCAGGAATTCTGCGACTGGGTGCGCGCGAAGTAAGCGCGGCCCGCCTGCCCATTTTTTCAGAACTCGATTACCCCATCATGTTGAAAGACTTCAAGATCCCGTTGTCGCTCACGGCGCTCGCGCTGATCGCGGCCTACTTCCTCGGCGGCGTGAAGGACATGCTGATCGTCGCGGTCCTGTGCGTGCTCGAAATATCGCTGTCGCTCGACAACGCGGTCGTCAACGCATCGGTGCTCAAGAACTGGTCGGAGAAGTGGCGCAACCGCTTCATGGTGTTCGGCCTGCCGGTCGCGGTGTTCGGCATGCGGCTCGTGTTCCCGCTGCTGATCGTCGCGGTGATCGGCCACATCGGGATGTGGGATGCGCTGACGCTCGCGATCGAGTCGCCCGAGCAGTACGCGGCGATCCTGACCTCCGCGCATCATCAGGTGTCGGCATTCGGCGGCGCGTTCCTGCTGATGGTGTTCTTCAAGTTCATGCTCGACACCGAGAAGGACGAGCACTGGATCGGCTTCCTCGAAGGCCCGATGCGCCATCTCGGCCGCATCACCGCGCTGGAAGTGGCGCTGACGCTCGCGATCGTGATCGTCGCGTCGTTCTACGTGCCGGCGGCCGAGCAGGTCAGCTTCCTGCTCGCGGGCGCGCTGGGCGTGATCAGCTTCGTGATCGCGCACGGCATCGGCGACCTGATCGGCGGCGAGGATACGGGCACGCGCGTGGTACGCGAAGGCGTCGCGGGCTTCATGTACCTGGAAGTGCTCGATTCGTCGTTCAGCTTCGACGGCGTGATCGGCGCGTTCGCGCTGTCGAACAACATCTTCCTGATCGCGCTCGGCCTGGGTGTCGGTGCAGCCTACATCCGGGAGATGACGCTGGTGCTGCTGAAGAAGGGCACGCTCGCGCAGTACCGCTATCTCGAACACGGCGCGTTCTGGGCGATCGGTGCGCTCGCCGCGATCATGTTCCTCGGCGTGAAGCTCGAGGTGCCCGAGGTCGTCACCGGCCTGATCGGTGCAGCGACGATCGCCGCGGCCGTGTGGTCGTCGATCGTCGTGCAGCGCAGGGAAGGCCGCACCGCGGTGGCGGGCAAATAAGCGCGCGTCACGCGCGACACGAACACCATCAACGAAGGGCCGCACCATGCGGCCCGACATCGCCGCCGGCGCAACGGCGGTTCCAGCAGAAGAGGTTCAAATGATCAATTTGTCGAAAGGCGGTCGCGTCAACCTGTCGAAGGAAGCGCCCGGCACGCAGAAATTCCGCATCGGTCTCGGTTGGGACGCGAACGCGACGGACACGGGCACGGATTTCGATCTCGACGTGTCGGTGTTCCTGTGCAAGTACGACGCGCAGAGCAATCCGAAGCTGATCTCGGATCGGCACTTCGTGTTTTACAACAGCGAAGTGCGCACGATGGAACGCAAGGAAACCTTCATCCAGCCGGGCGACGATTTTCCGAAACGCGGGATGCCCGCGTCGACGTGTCTGGGCGTCGTGCATAGCGGCGACAACCGCACGGGCAGCGGCGACGGCGACGACGAGGTGATCTTCATCGACATGACGAAGCTCGCGGCCGACGTCGAGGAAATCTCGGTGGTCGTGACGATCGACCAGGCCGAAGCGCGCCGACAGAATTTCGGGCAGGTGCACAACAGCTACATCCAGATCGCCGACGAGGTGACGGGTGCGGTGATCGCGAAGTATGCGCTCGAGGAAGACTTCTCGATGGAGACGTCGGTGCAGGTCGGCAGCTTCTATCGCCGCGACGGCCACTTCATGTTCAAGGCCGTCGGCGCCGGCTACAACCGCGGCCTCGGCGATTTCGTCCGCGCGTACGGTGGCGCGGTCTAACTGGCGGCAGCCCGGCGTGCGGAACACCGCGGCGCCGGGCAGGAAGCAGCGATGACGAATCCGTCCGACGAGCCGAAGCGGCTCGAGTTCGATACGACGCCCGAGCGCACGCCCGGGCGTCTTGCGTTCGACTCGCCGCCCGGTGCGCCGGCCGCGCGCGTGCCCGAGCGGCCCGAGCGGCCCGCGCCGCAGGCGCTTGACTTCGGGCCGGCAGCCGCGGCCGACAAAGGCGCGCGCGTGCCGCCCGCCGATGCGGTCGGCCGCGCGCTGTTCGGCGAAGCGAACCACCCGCAGCTCGACGCGTGCTTCCGCGCCGCGCAGGCCAGCTTCCCGAATCTCTATCCCGACTACGCGCCGCGCATCGAGCGGCACATCCGGCAACTGGTGCCGCTGAAGCTCGCGACGGTCGCGACGATCGGCGACGGCGCGCTGGAGATGGCCGGCAATCTCGTCGAAGCCGTCGCGGCGGCGACGCGCGAATTCAACGAACTCGGCGCGGCCGACATGATGGCCGGGATGCTCGCGCAGGCAACGCGCAAGGCCGGCGTGTTCGAGCGCTGGTTCGGCGCGGCATCGGGGCATGTCGATTACCGGGCGGCGATCGGCGCGCTCAAGCAGTCGCTCGGTTTCTTCCCGCGCCGCACCGAGGCGCTCGCCGCGCAGGTTCATCAGGCGGAGGAAAACCTCGTCGTCGTGCTCGCGGCGCTGAGCGCGGTGTCGGACGTCGTGCGCGCGCCCGACGATGCGGGCGTCGAGCGCACGCTGTTCGACCGCCGCAACATCGTCGGGCAGGCGGTCCAGCAGATCCGGATGCAGCCGGCGCAACTGCGCGGACTCGACGAGCGTGTGACCGATCTGCTGTCGCGCGCCGATCACCTGATGAACGTCGTGCTGCCGGCGGCGCTTGCCGCGCGGCCGCAGCGCTGAGCAAACGGCGCCGTGTGGCCATGTGCGTTGCGGCGCATGCGGCCGCTGCCGGGGTCGTGCTGCGTCTCGCGGTTTCGCGCACGGCGGCGCGAGTCTGCTATCTTCCCGGGCATTCGATCGCTTTCCCGCCGACTCTCCATGACTGACCGCATCGTCGCCGCATTCGATTTCGACGGCACCATCACGACTACCGACAGCTTTCGTCATTTCGTCCGCTACGCGGTCGGCACGCCGCGCTTCGCATGGGCCGGGCTGCGCGCGTTGCCGTGGATCGTCGCGATGAAGGCCGGGCTGCTGTCGCGCGGCGACGCAAAGGCGAAGTTCGCGTCGTTCGCATTCGGGCCGATCCGCGAGGGCGTGCTCGATGCGCAGGCGCGCACGTTCGTCGATACCTATCTGCCGGGCCTCGTGCGCGCGGAAATGCTCGAGCGCATCCGTGAGCATCGGGCGCGCGGACACGAAGTCGTGCTGGTCAGCGCGTCGCCGTCGCTGTATCTGGAGAAGTGGGCGAGGACGGCCGGCTTCGATGCGGTGCTCGCGACGCGGCTCGCGTTCGAGCACGGCACGTTCGCCGGGCGGCTCGACGGCGAGAACTGCTGGGGGCCGCAGAAGGTCGTGCGGCTGCGCGGGTGGTGGGGCAACCGGCCGCCGAAGCAGCTGTTCGCGTATGGCGACAGCCGAGGCGACAAGGAAATGGCCGAACTCGCGAACTGGTCGTGGATCCGCGGGCAGGGGCCGATGCCGCCGATCGGCGATTGAGGGCGCGCGCCGCCGGCGTTATGCGTCTGCCGGTGCCTGACGCGTGCCGCGCGACGGACGATAGGCGCCCCAGCGATTCGCACGCGCGAACGTACCGACGTCGTTGAAGCGCACGCCGACTTCGCGCAGCGCCGCATGCGCGGTGCGCGCGGTCAGTTGCCGGATGTAGAACGGATCGCGCACCACGAAGTGATGGATCGCGTGCGTGCCGCCGAAATTGAAGCAAAACAGCTGGAACGGCAGCATCCACCACGGATTCAGCACCTGCGTCTGCTGGATCACGTTGCGCGAATCGATGTCGCCGAAGTAGTGCATGTTCGAGCTGACGAAGTTGATGCAGAAGCTGCGCAGGAAGTTCGGTCCGAGCCACACCACCGCGAGGAAATCGACGACATTCATCACGCGCTCGACGGCGGCCGGTACCGTTGCCGTATAGCCGAACGCGTGCAGCGCGAACAGGCCGACGTGATAGACGATGAACGCATGCCACAGCAGGTAGTACACGTGACCGACCGGCATGTACGACGACACCTGCTCGACGCGCAGCTGCAACCGTTCCGACGGATCCTGCACCGGCTGCGCGGCCACATACTGCTTCACCTTGCGGCGCATCGCGGCCGGCCGCAGCACGACGGCGAGCATGCCGTCGGCGATCATCAGCAGACGCTTCACGCCCCAGCGTTCGCCGTTCGTGATGCCGAATTCCTCGAGATCCGATTCGCCGCCGGACACCTTGTGGTGATGCAGGTGCATGCGCCGCCGCGTCCACGGGTTGATCGTGCCGGGCCGCGTGAGCCAGCACAGCGCCATCATCAGGTGATAGGCCCACGGGGTCTTCTTGAAGTACATCAGGTGGATCAGGTCGTGCTCGAGTTCGTGGATCAGCGACGTGACGAATGCGGCAAGCGGCAGCGCGACGTACCAGGCGATCGCGCCGCGCGCATACAGCCACGCGATCGCGAGCATCGCGCTCACCGACACGGCCATCACGGACGCGCCGACGAGGTTCTGGTTGTCGAGCAGCGGAAAGCGCGCGCGGATCGCGTCGCTCGCGGCGTTGACCTCGCGGCGGACGTACGCGACCTTGTCTGCATCGTGGCGAAAGACGGTTCGTGCGGGTTGGCTCATCGACCGGAATCCGTGCGGAAAGAGTGGGGCGCAATGCCGGTGTGACAAGCATAGGCGCGCGCCGGAACGCACGCGAGGGCCGTCGGTGCCAATGACGGTGTCATTTCGGGCCACCTTGGCGACCGGGCTAGAGTGCCGCCGCGGTGTCATTGCGGGCCAGCGACGCTACAATCCGCCGAAACCGCTCCGGAGTCCGCCGCATGGTCCCGTCCGTCCCGGATGCCGCGCGCCAGCTGAACAAGGCGACGGTGTCGTCCGCGTATGCGCTGTTCATGCTGATGCTGGCCGAGGAGCGCGGCATCGACGGCGGCCGCATCCTCGCCGGCTCGGGCGTCGAGCGCGAGCGGCTCGCGCAGCCCGATGCGCGCATCACGCCGCTGCAGCAGGCGGCGATCGTGTTCAACCTGCTCGATGCGACCGACGACCCGTCTATCGCGATCGAGATCGGCCTGCGCAGCAGCCTGACGAAAGCGGGGCTGATCGGCTTCGGGCTGATGAGCTGCGCGACGCTCGGCGAGGCGATCGCGCTCGGCATCCGCTACCTGCCGACGCGCGTGCCGTTTTTCTCGGTGCGGCTCGCGCAGCTCGACGGGATCGTCGACATCGACGTGCTCGAAGCGTTTCCGCTCGGCCGGCTGCGCCAGTTCGCGGTCGAGAACTTCCTGGTCGAAACGGCGATCCTGTTCAATTCGCTGCTGTATCCGACGCCGGGCCGCACGCTGCAGTCGCGTGCCGAACTCCATTTCGAATGGCCCGAGCCGCCGTGGTTCGAGCGTTATCGCGCACGGCTGCCGCGCTGCCATTTCGACGCGAGCGCGAACCGTATCCGCTGCGACGCCGCGCTGCTCGACGAGCCGATCGGCACCGCGAACGCGCAGACCGCGCAGATGATCGTCCAGCAGTGCGAGGCCGAACTCGCGCGGCTCGGTTATGCGGAGAGCATCGTCGAGCGCGTGCGCAACCTGCTGATCTGCGGCGACGACGGTTATCCGTCGGTCGACGACGTCGCGCGCGAACTCCATGTGTCGGCGCGCACGCTCAAGCGCAAGCTCGCGGAATACGGTGCGACCTATTCGGCGCTGCTCGACGAGATCCGGCTGCGCGACGCGCTGCGGCTGCTCGAAGGCACGCGGCTGCCGGTCGACGAGATCGCGGCGCGCGTCGGTTATACGGACCGGGCCAATTTCACGCGCGCGTTCAAGCGCTGGACCGGCGTCGCGCCGAGCGAGCGGCGCTGAACGCCGGCACGTGCCGCGGCTTCAGACGAGCGCGATCCAGTTCGCGCCGCGTCCGCCCGGCACGCGCGTGTGCAGCGTCAGCGCGCCGTCGTCCGGCGCGATCGCATACACGGCCACGTGTTCCGACTGTTCGCCGCAGGCGACGAGCCAGCGTCCCGACGGATCGATCGCGAAGCCGCGCGGCTGCGTCTCGGTCGCCGTCGCGTGCGCGGGTTCGAACGACCCGTCCTCGTTGCGGCGATAGCAGAGCAGGCGGCTCGACGTGCGTTCGCTGACGTACGCGAAACGTTCGTCGGGCGTCAGGTGCAGGTCGGCGGCCCACACGGACGGCTCGGCGGGCGCGGGCGGGCGCGCATGGCCGGGCGCGAGTCCGGCGACGGCCGGGTGGCGTGCGCTCACGTGTGCGTCGCCGAGCCTGCCGGTGTCGGGGTCGCGCGCGAAGGACGCGAGCGTGGCCTGGAATTCGCTGACGACGACGAGCGTGCGGCCGTCATCCGCGAACCGCAGGTGACGCGGGCCGAAACCGGCCGGCACGCGCGTGTCGCCGTGTTCGACCGCGCGCAGGCCGGCCGCGTCCTCGACGAGCGCGAAGGCGAACACGCGGTCCGAGCCGAGCGAGCCGACGTACGCGAAACGGTTGTCCGGCGACACGATCACCGAGTGCGCGTTCGCGATGCCGGGCGCGACCTGCAGCGGCGTGCCGTCGCCGTCGCGCACGCGGGCGGCGTCGTAGAGGCTCAGCGAATTCCCGCCGTACGACGCGCCGAGCAGCCAGCGGCCGCTGTGGTCGAGCGACAGGTACGCGTGGCTCGCGTCGATCGCCGTCGTGCCGATGCGCGCAAGCGCGCCCGTGGCGGCGATGCGGAACCCGACGATCGTCGGCTGTTCGCCGCGCGTCGCGACGTAGAGCCGTGCGCGGTCGGCCTGTACGGCGATCGGCATCGCGACGTCGGCGGCCGGGTAGCGCGCAAGCGGTGCGAGCGTGCCGTCGCCGGCGAGGGAGAACGTGGCGAGGTCGCCGTCGGCGGCATTCGAGACGACGACGGTCAGGCGGTCAGTGTTCGGCATGGCGGAGCATCGAGGCGTTCGTGAAGGATTCGTCGGCCGGCAGGCCGCGCGGCGGATCGCTGCGCCGCTGGGTGCGTGCGAACAGCGCGGCGAACGCGGCGACGAGCGAAGCGATCGCGAGCGCATACAGGCCGCCCGTGATCGAACCCGTATGTTGCTTCAGATAGCCGAACGCCGTCGGCGCGACGAAGCCGCCGAGGTTGCCGACCGAGTTGATCAGCGCAATCACGGCCGCGGCCACGCGCGTGTCGAGGTATCCCTGCGGGATCGGCCAGAACAGCGACGCCGCGGCCTTGAAGCCGAGCGCGGCGAAGCAGATCGACGCGAACGACCACACCGGGTCGTGCGACGTCGACGCGAACAGCCCGCCCGCGGCGAGCACGAGCGCACTGGCGAGCCAGCGCTGCGGATGCTTCCACTTCGACGACAGCACCGCGAAGCCGTACATCGCGCCGATCGCGATCATCCACGGAATCGTGTTGTACAGGCCGACCTGGAAATCGGTGAGGCCGCCCATCTTGCGGATGATCGTCGGCAGCCAGAACGTGGCCGCGTAGATCGTCAGCTGGATCGAGAAGTACAGGAAGCAGAACAGCACGATCTGCGGGTCGCGCAACAATGCGGTCGCGCGCACCGGCACGTTCGAACGGACGTCGCGCGTCGCGCGTTCCTCGTCGAGCGCGTTCTGGAGCGCCGTGCGTTCTTCGGCGGTGAGCCACGTTGCATCGCGGATATGCGATTTCAGCAGCAGCCAGCTCGCGCCGCACAGTGCGACCGAGAACAGCCCTTCGATCAGGAACATCCATTGCCAGCCTTCGAGGCCGAAGCCGCGGATCGACAGCAGCGCGCCGGTCACGGGCCCCGAAAGCACCGACGCGAACGCGGAGCCGCCGAGGAAGATCGCCATCGCCTTGCCGCGCTCCTGCGGCGGCAGCCATTGCGACAGGTACAGCACGACGCCGGGGAAGAAGCCGGCCTCGGCCGCGCCGAGCAGGAAGCGCAGCGTATAGAACGACGTGTCGTTCCACACGAACGCCATCGCGGCCGCGACGATGCCCCACGTCGCCATGATCCGCGCGAGCCACACGCGTGCGCCGTAGCGCTGCATCAGCAGGTTCGACGGCACCTCGAACAGCGCATAGCCGACGAAGAACAGCCCGGCGCCGAGCCCGTACGCGGCCGCGCCGATGCCGATCGACGCTTCGAGGTGGCGATCGACGAAGCCGACGTTCACGCGGTCGATGTAGTTCGCGATGAACATGATCAGCACGAGCGGCAGCACGTGCCACT
The DNA here is from genome assembly GCF_017104685.1 of Burkholderia sp. Tr-20355. Taxonomy (NCBI): domain Bacteria; kingdom Pseudomonadati; phylum Pseudomonadota; class Betaproteobacteria; order Burkholderiales; family Burkholderiaceae; genus Burkholderia; species Burkholderia sp. Tr-20355. Next base: position 37,410 of record NZ_JAAGPK010000076.1, read on the forward strand.
TCACTTTCGAGACGGCGGACGCGAGCGGGTCGCGGCCAGGCAGGGCGGGCGAGGGCGGGTTCAACGGTGTCTCCGGTCGGACGGCTGCGGACGGGGCGGCGACCCGCGTGCGCGTCTGGTTGGCGGTCTATGTAGTATGTCGTCGTATGACATGGTACGCCGGAGCGTGACCGAAGACGTCGCGGGTTTACCCGGAATTAGTTCAAATATTGGGGAATCTCACGAGATTGGTGTGACGGTACTTAATGTCTGATGACGTATGACATTGGTGGAGACGCCGGCCCTACCTGACGCGCGAGGTCGGCGTGCGCGGCATCCGCGCGAACAGCATCCACATGGGCTGGAGGTGGGGCGTGCCGCCCCCGAGGAGTTTCCGGCAGGCGGCGGGATGACGGAAGAGCAGATCCTCGCGCCGATCGCGTCTAATATTGCGCTCGCGAAGCTGCCGACCGACGACGATTGCGCGCGCGGCGCTGTTTCTCGCGTCCGACCAAGCGAACGCGGTGACGGGCGCGACGCTCGACGCGGACGGCGGCGATTTCATGCCTTGACGATGGAGCACCGGATCATGCAGGACAACCCACACGCGCGGCATTTTTTCGCGTTCAACGGCGACGCGGACGGCCTGTGCGCGCTGCAGCAGCTGCGGCTCGCGGAGCGCGTGCGCGGCACGCTCGTGACCGGCGTGAAGCGCGACATCAGGCTGCTCGAGCGGATCGACGCACGCGCGAGCGACATCGTCACCGTGCTCGACGTGTCGCACGACCAGAACCGCGACGCCTGCGCGCGGCTGCTGCGCGGCGGCGCGACGATCCGCTATTTCGACCATCACTTCGCGGGCGAACTGCCCGACGATCCGCGTTTCGACGCGCATATCGACACGGCGGCCGACGTCTGCACGAGTGTGATCGTGAACCGCCATCTCGGCGGCCGGCACGTGCGCTGGGCGATCGTCGCGGCATTCGGCGACGAACTGCCGGCGCTCGGCGACGCGCTCGCACGCGAGCACGGGATCGGCGAGGCCGAGCGCGGCACGCTCGCCGAACTCGGCCTCTACCTGAACTACAACGCGTACGGCGAGTGCGTCGGCGATCTGCACTTCGATCCGGCGGTGCTCGCCGACGCGATGTTGCCCTGCGCCGAGCCGCTCGATTTCGTGCGCGGGACCGACGTGTTCGCCGCATTACGCGACGGCTACCGCGACGACATGGCGCGTGCCTGCGCGCTCGCGCCGCTGCGCGAGGTGCCGGGCGCGACGCTGGTCCGGATGCCGGACCACCCGTGGGCGCGGCGCGCGACGGGGATGCTTGCGAACGAACGGATGCGCAAGGCGCCGCATGCGGCGCTCGCGGTGCTGTCGCCGCGTGCGGACGGCGGGCTGGTCGTCAGCGTGCGCGTGCCCGACGGCCGGCCGCTCGGCGCCGACGAGTTCTGTCGCGGTTTCGCGACCGGTGGCGGGCGCAAGCGCGCGGGCGGCATCAACCATCTGCCGGAAGCGGAGTTCGACGCGTTCGCCGAGCGTTTCGAGGCCGCGTTCCGGCTCGATTGACGCAGCAGCCGGCCGCTCCCGGTCACGCGGCGGGCAGCATGCCACGCTTCGGCGCGCCGCTTTCCGTCGCGTGCGCACTGATCGAAACCCTGTTTGCAGGCAGAGCCGCCCAGCGCGGTGGACCCGACATCGAGCGTGGGCCGGTGTGCGCGGCGAAGCATCGTCGGAATGGAGCAACGCGTTTCACCGGGCAACGCGTTGCGCTGGCAGCGACCGCCATCGGCGGCGGCGAGCGTCGACACCGCGCGGCACAGCCGCGACAATACGCACCTCCTTCCGCTTTCGTCATCGAGGTGCCCGTGCCCGCCCAGTCCTCCGTTGCTCCCGCGATCGTCTGGTTCCGCGACGATCTGCGCGTGACCGACCAGCCCGCGCTGACGCGCGCGGTCGAGTCGGGCCGGCCGCTCGTGTGCGTGTTCGTCGACGACACCGGCGCTGGCGCCGGGCGTCCGCTCGGCGGCGCGGCAC